>NZ_JBFRDX010000003.1:0-227496 GCF_052114005.1 Marmoricola sp. RAF53
GCGCTGGCCGACCCGACCGGGTTCGCCGCCCGCCTGGCCGCCCGCCGCCTGCGCGCGGTCGCCGTCCTCGGCGACCTCGGGGAGCTCGGTGACGACCACGGGCCGGACGCCCTGCTCGAGGCCGCGGGGCTCGGCGTCGGCCGGGACCTGGGCGGCCGGCTCCCGGACGCGGCGCTGGTGCTCAGCGTCGGCGAACCCGAACGCGAGCTCACCGACCTGCTGGTCCACGGCTCCGTACCGCACCTGGTCCTCCGCCTCCTCGAGGGGACGGTCGTGGTGGGCCCCCTCGTGGTCCCCGGCCGGACCGCCTGCCTGCGCTGCGTGGACGCCCACCGCGCGGACGAGGACCCGCTGCACCCGCTGCTCGTCGCGACCCACCACCGCGCCGTCCGCCACGACGGCGTCGCGGAGCCGGGCGACGCCGCCCGGGTCGCGCTCGGGGTCGCCTGGGCGGTCCGCGACCTCGTCACGCACCTCGACGGCGGCCGGGCCGCGTGCTGGTCCGCGACCGTCCGGATCCCGGTCGACCTGGCCGCCCTTCAGGTGGTCCGCTGGCTGCGGCACCCGGCCTGCTCCTGCATCTGGGTGGCCGATGCGGGGCCATCGTCCACAATGGCTGTATGACCGAGCTCCCCCGCAAGGCCGTACGGCGAACCGCGCGCCTCGCCGCGCTGCCCCTCGGGTACGCCGGCCGGCAGGCGATCGGGCTCGGCCGGCGCATCGGCGGCGCGCCCGCGGACACGGTCATGACCGAGCTCCAGCAGCGCACCGCGGAGCAGCTCTTCCGCACCCTGGGCGAGCTCAAGGGCGGCGCGATGAAGTTCGGCCAGGCGATGTCGATCTTCGAGGCGGCCCTCCCCGAGGAGGTCGCCGCCCCCTACCGCGAGCAGCTCACCCGGCTCCAGGACTCGGCGCCGCCGATGCCGACGATCACGGTCCGCGAGATCATCGCCGACCAGCTCGGCGAGGACGCCGGCCGGCTGACCGACCTGCAGGGCGACCCCGCCGCGGCCGCCTCGATCGGGCAGGTGCACCAGGCCCGGTGGGACGGCGCGGACGTCGCGGTCAAGGTGCAGTACCCCGGCGCCGGCGACGCCCTCCGCAACGACCTCAAGCAGCTCGCCCGGGTCGCCCGCGGGCTCGGCCCGGTCTTCCCCGGCATCGACGTCAAGCCGCTGGTCACCGAGCTGCAGGAGCGGGCCGAGGAGGAGCTCGACTACCGGCTCGAGGCCCAGGCCCAGTCCGTCTTCGCGGCGGAGTACGACGGCGACCCCGCGGTCGTCGTCCCGGCCGTCCGGGCCGGGACCGAGACGGTCCTGGTGACCGACTGGCTGGACAGCCCGGCCTCCCTCGCCCAGGTGATCCGGGACGGCAGCCAGGCCGAGCGGGACCACTACGGCGAGAAATTCGTCCGCTTCCTCTTCGGCGCCCCGGCGCGGACCGGCATGCTGCACGCCGACCCGCACCCGGGGAACTTCCGGCTGCTGCCCGAGCCGGACGGCTCTCCCGGCCGGCTCGGCGTGCTCGACTTCGGCGCGGTCGCCCGGCTCCCCGAGCGCGGCCTGCCCCGCACCCTCGGCTCGCTCATCCGGATCGCCTGCCTCGACGACTACGACCAGCTCGTCGCCGGCCTGCGCGACGAGGGCTTCATCCGGGAGAAGGTCCAGGTCGACGCGGACAAGCTGCGCGCCTACCTGAGCCCGTTCGTGGAGCCGGCCGGCGCGGAGACGTTCACGTTCTCCCGGGAGTGGATGCAGGAACAGTTCCGCCGGGTCAACGACCCGAAGGGCGACGCCTACTCGGTGATGCTGCGGCTCAACCTGCCGCCGT
This sequence comes from Marmoricola sp. RAF53, assembly GCF_052114005.1. Lineage (NCBI taxonomy): Bacteria > Bacillati > Actinomycetota > Actinomycetes > Propionibacteriales > Nocardioidaceae > Marmoricola > Marmoricola sp. RAF53. The sequence goes on from NZ_JBFRDX010000003.1 coordinate 1,831, forward strand.
CGTACCTGCTGATCCACCGCACCTGGGTGGGCGGGGTCGGCGTGCTCAGCCAGCTCGGGGCGACCATCCCGTTCCGGGAGATCCTGCTGGAGTCGCTGCCCGGTTTCGCCGGCTGACCGACCGTACGGCGCCGACCGTACGGCGTCAGCCCGCCTGGTGCGGTCCGCCGTGCAGGATCGGCGAGCCGGCCGCCACGCAGCCCCCGTCGACCTGGACCACGGCCGCGTGCACGTCGTCGCGGGCCACGAAGAAGTCCTGCTCGGTCCGCACCCGGACCAGCTCCTCGGCCGCGTCGACGAGCGGCGCCAGCGTCGTCCGGGTCGCCCCCCGGGCGGCCCGGCTGAGCCGCCGGACCTGGTCGGCGAAGACGGTGCGCGACGTCGGGTCGGAGACGACCAGGGCGTCCACCGCCAGGTGCACCCCCGGGCAGAGGGACTTCAGCGGGACCCCCTTCGGTTCGTCGTCCGCCGCGGTCGTGGCCGCAGCACCGCACCCCGCGACCAGCAGCAGCGCGAGCGCGAGGAGGGCAGGGACGGGACGCATGCGCAGAACCTAACCGCGTCCGGCGCCCCGTGCGGTCGGTTTCACCACCACTCGGAGTCGAGCTTGGACTCCATCGAACGCAGGTGCTCGCGCGAGCAGCTGTCGCAGAACCAGCTCACCCGGCCGCGCTCGACCGCCGAGGTCCAGGTCAGCGGCGGCTGGTCCCCCTCGTCGACCTTGCCGCAGAAGGCGCAGGTGGTCATGGAGCCAGCCTAGGCGTGCCGGGACGCAGAACCGCCGCCCGGCCCCGAAGGGTCGGACGGCGGTTCGTGTTTTCCCGCGATCGAACGAGAAAGCTTCTGCCTGCTCAGATCACGCGGGCGACAGCCAGACGCGCCTGGGCAGCGGCGCGCTCGGCCTTGCGGGAGAGGCGCCGGGCGGCGGCGAGGTTGCGGCCTCGCCGGGTGCTGCGCGCCTCCGAGAGGCGCGCGCCGATATGGGCCCGCGCCAGGTCTTCCTGGATGAAACTCATCTTGGTGCTCCGTTCGAAGTTCAGGTTCAGGTGCTGGGTGTCGTGCTTGGTTCGTCGTGCGCGGATTCCGGCACTACCGGCGGTGCTCATGCGGCGACCTCGCTCTTGCGGGGCCGGCCACGGGGCCGCTTGCGGGGGATCACCACTCCTTGGAGGAACAGCTGACCTCCCCACACGCCCCAGGGCTCCCGACGCTCGAGCGCGCCGGCGAGGCACTCGGCCATCACCGGGCAGCTCGTGCACAGCGCCTTCGCGAGCTCCACGTCCGTGGGCGACTCGGCGAAGAAGAGCTCCGCGTCGTTGGTCCGGCACGGCAGCAGCTCGGTCTCGGCACTCTTCGGGTCGAGAACGCTGATGCTCATGTGTCCACCTCCTTCTCTCTTGTTCGATCGCTGGGTGTTGCTGGTCAAACTCGGGTGAGGAATCACTCGTCGATCTCCGGCTGGTCTCGTTCGGGAAACACGAAGGCCGCGGATCCCTTGGTGGGTTCCGCGGCCTTGGAGGTGCCGGTCGATGAGTGTGGACTCATGTGACAGGTGGACTCCAAGGCTTCGCCGAACCCGGCTTGGTGGCCTGGAAGGCATCGGTGCGACGCTTCGTCGCGGCGGCGGCGTAGCCGACCGCGGACGGGCACACGTCACCCATGCCGGAACCGTGGACGCGCACGACGGAAGCCGACCGCGTCACGGTCGTGTTGAGCCAGATGTTGTTGCTCACGGTCATGCACCTCCTCGAGGCAGTCGGGCGCCAGCGTTGTCAGGGCTGTGTTGCGCAGGTCGTGAGAGCAAAGTACGCCCGCCCTCAGAAGACGCGCAAATCATTTATTGAAAAATCTGGATCGCGTGCTACGCGCGCGCTCGGGTCACGCGCCGGCAAGGACCGCGAGGACGTCGTCGGCGTACTTCTCCAGCTTGGCCGCGCCGATCCCGTTGATCCGCAGCAGGGCGTCGCGGTCCGTCGGCCTCACCTCGGCGATCGCCTCCAGCGTCGCGTCGGAGAACACGACGAACGCAGGCACGCTCTCGGCGTCCGCGCGCTCCTTGCGCCACGCCTTCAGGGAGGCGAACAGCTCCTCGTCGTACGGGATCGGGCAGTCGTCGCAGAACCCGCGGTTGCGCTCCTTGGGCGTCGCCAGCGGCCGCCGGCACATCTTGCACACCGACGCCTTCCGGCTCGCCCGCTTGCCGCCTCCCCCGCCGGAGGGGGCAGCGCGGTCCATCACCGACTCCGGACGCAGGCCCGCCAGGAACCGCGACGGCTTGCGCCGCGCCTGACCGCCCGGGTTGCGGGCCAGGGACCACGAGATCATCAGGTGCTTGCGGGCGCGGGTGATCCCCACGTAGAGCAGCCGGCGCTCCTCCTCGACCGCGGCCGGGGTGTCGGCGTAGGTGATAGGCATCGAGCCCTCCTGCACGCCGGCCAGGAAGACCGCGTCCCACTCCAGGCCCTTCGCCGTGTGCAGTGTCGCCAGCGTGACGCCGTCGGCGACCGGGGCGTGCTGCTCGGCGGCGCGCCGGTCGAGCTCGGCGACGAACCCCTCCAGGGTCGGCGCGATCTCGGCGGCGGCGTACTCCTCGGCCTGGGAGACCAGCGCCATCAGCGACTCCCAGCGGTCCCGGGCCTGACCGCGCGCCGCCGGCGCCTCCGGGCCCCAGCCCATCCCGCCGAGCACGCCGTGCACCTGGTCGAGGAGGCCGTCGGTGGCGGGCTCGCCGGCGCGCAGGCTCGCCCGCATCAGCGCGAGCGCCTGCCGCACCTCGGGCCGCTCGAAGAACCGGGCCGCGCCCCGGACGACGTACGGGATCGAGCGGGAGGCGAGCGCCTCCTCGAAAGTCTCGGACTGGGCGTTGATCCGGAAGAGCACCGCCATCTCCCGCAGCGGCACTCCCGCCGCTCGGAGCCGCTGGACCTCCGCCACGACCGCCTCGGCCTCGGCGACCTCGTCGGTCGCCTCCTGCCAGCGCACCTCGTCCCCTGCCGGCCGCTGCGCGCGCAGCGTCACCGAGCCGGTCGGGGTGCCGTGCAGCAGCTCGTTGGCCGCCTTGATCACCTGCGGGGTGGAGCGGTAGTTCCGGACCAGCTCGACGCTGGTCGCGCCCGGGTGCTTCCGGGTGAATTCCTGCAGGTACGACGCCCGCGCCCCCGCGAAGGAGTAGATCGTCTGCGCCGGGTCGCCGACCACGCAGATCTCGTCGCGCCCCCCGGTCCACAGGTCCAGCAGTGCGGCCTGGATGGGGCTGACGTCCTGGAACTCGTCGACGACGAACCACTTGTACTGCGACCGCACCGACGCCGCGACCCGCTCGTCCTCGCTCAGCAGCGCGGCCCCGATCAGCAGCACGTCCTCCATGTCCATCCGGCCCTGGTCGCGCTTGAGCTCCTCGTAGGTGGCGAAGACGTGGCCGACGACCCCGTGGTCGAGCCCGCTCACCTCGCGACCCCGGGTCGGGGCGACCCGCTCGTAGTCGTCGGGCCGGACGTTGGTGACCTTGGCCCACTCGATCTCGCTGGCCAGGTCCCGGAGCCGGGCCTGGTCGACCTCGAGGCGGTTGCGCCGGGCGGCGCCGGCCACGATCGGGATCTTCGAGGCGGTCAGCTCGGGCGGCTCGCCGCCGTACACCCGCGGCCAGAAGTAGCGCACCTGGCGCAGCGCCGCGGAGTGGAAGGTCCGCGCCTGGACCCCGGGCGCCCCGAGGGCCCGCAGCCGGGTCCGCATCTCGCCCGCGGCACGGGTGGTGAAGGTGACGGCCAGCACCTCCGTCGGGTTGTAGGTCCCGGTCGCGACGCCGTACGCGATCCGGTGCGTGATCGCCCGGGTCTTGCCGGTGCCCGCACCCGCGAGCACTCGGACCGGGCCGCGCAGCGCCTCGGCGACCAGGCGCTGCTCGGGGTCGAGGGCTTCGAGGAGGCGTTCGGCACTCCCGGGGACCGTCACGGAATGTTTCCCCCTCCGAGGTCGTTGAGGCGTGTGGTGATCCGAAATTCGATCGGATCCGACCACCAGCTCGATCGTCAGACGCAGCCTAGTTGCGAGAGGGGACATCCCGATGTCCGGCCAGTTCACGATGTACAGCACCCCGTGGTGCGGCTACTGCCACCGGCTGAAGAGCCAGCTCGACCGCGAGGGCATCGTCTTCGACATCGTCGACATCGAGCAGCACCCCGAGGCGGCCGACCTGGTCATGTCGGTCAACGGCGGCAACCAGACCGTCCCCACCCTGGTCTATGCCGACGGCACCGCCCAGACGAACCCCTCGCTGGCGCAGGTCAAGGCCAAGCTGGCCGAACAGGTCGCCTGAGCGCGGCCGTCCGCGGCGCCTGACCTCGCTCACCACTGACCCGGCAGCGGGCCGCCGTACCAGTGCTCGATGAGCGAGCGCGAGATCGAGATGCCGCCAGGCAGGACCAGCGTCCCCGCCTCGGCCTCCTCCTTCATCTGCGCCCGCGTGAACCAGCGGGCGTCCTCGATCTCCTCGCCGTCCACCGACACCTCGGTGGAGACCGCGCTCGCAAGACAGCCGATCATCAGGCTCCGCGGCAGCGGCCACGGTTGGCTGCCGAAGTAGGAGACCTCGCCGACGGCGATCCCGGACTCCTCGAAGACCTCGCGGCGCACCGCCTGCTCGATGGACTCCCCCGGCTCCACGAACCCGGCCAGCGTCGAGTAGCGCCCCGGCGGCCACGCCGGGTGCCGGCCGAGCAGGCAGCGGTCCGCGGGGTGCTCGCCGTCGGTGACGACCATGATCACCGCGGGGTCGGTCCGCGGGAACTCCTCGCGGCCGCAGCCGGTGCAGCGCAGCACGTGACCGAGCAGGACCGGTTCCAGCGCCCCGCCGCAGCGCGGACAGTGCCGCGTCGCCCACAACCACTCCGCGACACCGAAGGCGTGCACCAGCAGCGACGCCTCGTCCTCGTCGAAGGCGCCGAGCAGACCGCGCAAGCCGGTCCAGTCCTCGCCGGCCGAGGAGGCCGGGGCGATCACCGCGAAGTGGACGACGCCGTCGCGGTCCCCGAGCAGCACCCGCGTGCCGTCGGGCGCCTCCGCGGGAGCGACCCACGGGACGCGGCCGTCCTCCAGGTGGATCCGGGTGCCCGCGACGACGAGCACGCGCGTGGCCGGGTCGGCCCAGACCTCGTCCAGCCAGGCGGCGTCGGTACGCCGGTCGGCGATCCGGTCGTGGGCGTGCCGGGACAGTGCGATCGGGGCGATGCCGTCGGTCCCGAGGGCGCGGGGGTCGCTGCTGTCCGCGGTCATCCGTTCAGCCACCGCGAGAACGCCTCGGTGTTGTACGGCCGGCCCAGGAAGTCGGCGACCAGGACGGCGGCGTCGCGCGAGCCGCCGGGAGTGAGCACCCGGTCGCGGTAGCGGTGCGCCACCTCCTCGGCGAACAGCTCGTCGGTGTCGAAGGCGCTGAACATGTCCTTCGCGATCACCAGCGACCACATGTAGGTGTAGTACGCCGACGAGTACCCGTCGAGGTGGCCGAAGCCGGTGTGGAAGTGCGTGCCCTCCAGCGGCGCGATCAGGCTGTACTGCGGGTAGAGCTCGAAGACCCGGGCGGTCAGGTCGTCGGGCACCTCCACGTGCAGCAGGTACGACAGCGCCGCGTAGAACATCTGCGTCCGCGCCAGGAAGCCCTTGCCGAACTCGTCGGCCGCCCGCATCGCCGCGACCAGCTCGGTCGGGATCGGCGTCCCGTCCGCGTCGGTCGCGAACAGCTGCAGCACGCCGGCGTCCCAGGCCCACTCCTCCAGCATCTGCGACGGCGCCTCGACGAAGTCCCACTCGGTCGCGACCCCGGAGAACCGCACCCACTCGTGACGCCCGGCGAGCACGTGGTGGAGCAGGTGGCCGAACTCGTGGAAGAGCGTCACCACCTCGCCGTGGTCCATCAGACCGCGGTTGAAGTTGCAGACCAGCACGCCCTCCGGCAGCTGCCGCTCGCGGACCCCGGAGACCAGGTCGAACTGGGCGGCGTGGTTGTACTTGCGCATCCGCGGGTGCAGGTCGAGGTGGATCCGGCCGATCCGCTCGCCCCCCAGGTGGACGTCGTACGTCGTGACCTCGTCGTGCCAGGTGGTCTCGGCGACCGGCTCGTAGCGGATGCCGAACAACCGGCTGGTGACGTCGAGCAGGCCCTGGTGGACCTTGCCGAAGTCGAAGTAGCGACGCACCTCCTGGGCGTCGACGCCGTACTGCTCGCGCTTGACCGCCTCGAAGCAGTACCGCCAGTTCGACAGGTCGACGGTCGCGATGCCGTCCTGCGCGCCGCGGGCGAGCAGCACGTCGCGGTCGCGCAACCCGGCGTCGCGGGCGTCCGCGGCGACCTGGTCGACGAACTCGAGGATCGCCGCGCCCTTGCCGATCATCTTGACCTCGGCGTCGAAGTCCGCCCAGTCGCTGTAGCCGAGCAGGTGGGCCTTCTCGCGGCGGAGCCGGAGCAGGTCGCCGAGGACCTGGTCGTTCTCCGGCCAGGCCAGGTTGAAGAACTCGGTCGCGACCGCGCGCCGCGCCTCGGCGTCGCGGCTGTAGGTCAGGAACGGATGCACGTCCGGGTACTCGGTGGAGATGGCGACCATCCCGTCCTCGTCGGGCTGGTGGTCGGCCACGTAGTCCTCGGGCAGGCCGACCAGCGCCTCCGCAGGGACCCGTGCCGTACGACGGCCGTCGCGGATGTTGCGCGAGAACGCCTGGCTGAGCTCGGTGTGCCGCTCGTTGAGCTCCCGCAGCCGGTCCCGGGTCTGGTCGTCGAGCTCCACTCCCGCCCGACGGAACGAGCGCAGCGCGTCCTCGAGCACCCGGCGCGCGCCGTCGTCCAACGGCTCGGGCCGTACCGAGGACAGCAGCGCGAAGACCTCGCGGTCGAGCAGCAGGTCGCTGGTGAAGCGCCGCACCTCGACCTCGAGCGCCTCGGCCTGCTCGATCACCGCCGGATCCGGGTGCACCGAGGAGAGCAGGCTGCTCACCGCGGAGGCGTTCGAGAGCGCGACGGAGGCGTCGTTCCAGAGCTGCAGGATCGCGGTGTCCCCGGGGTGCGCTGTCTTCAGCGCGGCGATCTCGTCGGCCGCCAGCCGCACCGATCCGTTGCCGCGCTCGGCCAACCACGAGCTCCACTGCTCCGGGGAGGTGGGCAGGGCAAGCGGTTCGAGGCTCATGGGGCCGAGGCTAGTCCGTGCCCGGTCGGCCGGTCGCGCGAGTTCGCCGGGTTGTCGAGCCTCTGGTCGTCGAGCCTGGGTTGGGGGTCGGTCCGTCTACCTTTCTTGCATGAGCACGCACATCGGCGCCGCGCCGGGCCAGATCGCCCCCACCGTCCTGCTTCCCGGCGACCCGCTGCGGGCGAAGTGGATCGCCGAGACGTTCCTCGACGACGCCTCCTGCTACTCGGAGGTGCGCGGGATGTTCGGCTACACGGGGACCTGGCAGGGAAAGCCGGTATCGGTGCAGGGGTCCGGGATGGGCCAGCCGTCGATGGCGATCTACGTCAACGAGCTGTTCCGTGAGTACGACGTGCAGGCGATCATCCGGGTCGGGTCCTGCGGCGCGCTGACCACCGACGTGGCCATCCGGGACGTCGTGATCGCCTCCGGCGCCTGCACGGACTCCGCGATGAACCGGCACCGGTTCCTCGGGCTCGACTACGCCCCGGTCGCCGACTTCGGGCTGCTCCGCGACGCCGCTGCGGCCGCCGAGGCGCGCGACGACGTGACCCACCACGTCGGGCTGATCCACTCGATCGACTCGTTCTACAACCCGCGTGCCGCCGAGCTCACCAAGCCGCTGGTCGAGCACGGGGTGCTCGCCCTCGAGATGGAAGCGTCCTCGCTGTACACGCTGGCGGCGTCGTACCGGCGGAAGGCGCTGGCGATCTGCACGGTCTCCGACCACATCGTCACCGGCGAGGAGACGACGGCCGCCGAGCGCGAGCAGACGTTCGGCGCGATGGTCGAGATCGCGCTGGCGGCGGCGCTGCGCTAGTTGATCGTGCAGGTGTCGCTGTTGTTGCCCGTGTGACTGAAGGCGGCAGTCGCGCGCGGGCCCTCGACGCCGTTGACGATCGCCGCCAGCTCGAAGGTTCCGCTCAGATTGCCGTTGATGTTCGGCGTGGTCCACGGCGAGGTGACCGGACTCTGTGCGGCGATGGATCCGGAACTCAGGTTCGTGTAGTAGATCTTGAAACCACCGTTTGGCGTCCCGCCGGCCCACGTCCACGAAATGCTGTAGCCCTTGTTGTTACCGCTCGGTCGGCTGCACGAGGTGATCACAGGGGCGACCACGGCGGACGTGACCGTCACACTCTGTGGCGTTGCCGACGCAGCGTTGAAGTTGCCGGTCGCCGACGACGAAGCCGTGATCGTGCAAGTGCCCGTCGAAGGACCGAAGGTCACTACGCCGCCCGCGATCGAACAGGCACCGCTCACCCCGATCGTCACGGTCGGTCCGGACGGCGAGGCAGAGGCCGTGGGCGTGTAGGTCGTGCCCGCGGCAGCGGAGGACGGCGCAGTCGTCCCGAACGTGACGGTCGGGGTCGCCTTGGCCACCGTGAATGTGCGCGGCACCGCGGTCGCGGCGTTGTAGTTCGTGCTGCCGCCCTGGCTCGCGGTGATCGTGCAGTCACCGGCTCCGACGATGGTCACCGTCGATCCGGAGATCGTGCAGACACCGCTCGGCGAGGCCGCGAACGAGACCGCGAAGCCGGACGACGCGGTCGCGGAGACCGTGAAGGCCGGGTCGCCGTACGTCTTGCCGGCCAACGCGGCGAAGGTGATCGCCTGGCTCGCCTTCGCCACCGTGAAGGACTGCGAGACCCGCGGGGCGGCGTTGTAGTTCGCGTTGCCGGCCTGGTCGGCGTCGATCGTGCAGGTGCCGGCGCCGACGATCGCGACCGATGTCCCGGTCACCGTGCAGACCGCGGTGGTCGTGGTGCTGAAGGCGACGGTCAGGCCGGACGACGCGGTCGCGGAGACCGTGAAGCTCGCGTCCCCGAAGGTCTTGCCGCCCAACGCGCCGAAGGTGATCGTCTGGCTCGCCTTGCCGACGGTGAAGGCCTGCTGGACCTGCGGCGCGGCGTTGTAGGCGGCGTTGCCCGCCTGGTTCGCGTTGATCGTGCAGATCCCGGCGCCATTGTTGAACGAGACCGTGGTGCCGCTGATCGTGCAGGCGCCGCTGACGGTGAACGTGACGGCCAGACCGGAGGTCGCGGTCGCGGCCACGGTGTACGACGAGCCGTTGAACGTCGCCGCGGTCGGCGCCGTCGAGGTGAACGAGACGGTCTGGTCGGTCCGGGTGACCGCGAACGACTGCTGGACCTGCGCAGCGGCCAGGTAGTCGGTGCTGGCCGCCTGGTCGGCGTTGACGATGCAGGTGCCTGCGCCGACGAAGCTGACGGTCGAGCCCGCCACGCTGCAGACACCGGGCGACCCGCTGCTGAAGGTGACCGCGTTGCCGGAGGCGCCACCGGTGGCGGCGACCGTGTACGTCGTGCCGTTGACCTTGGCGTCGGCCGGGACCGTCGAGGTGAAGGAGATCGCCTGCGAGCCCTGGCCGATCGCGTAGGGCTGCTGGACCTGGTTGGCTGCGAGGTAGTCCGCGTTGCCGGCCTGGTTGGCGTTGACCGTGCAGGAGCCGACGTGGTCGTGGCTCACGACGCCGCCGCTGAGTGAGCACTTGCCGGCGGTCGAGGAGTCGATCGAGAGCACCACCGGGTTGCCGGACCCGCCGCCTGTCGCGGTCGGCGTGTAGCCGGGGCCACCGACGACCGCGGCGCTCGGCGCCGTCGAGTCGAAGGAGACGACCTGCGCCGCCTTGGCGATCGTGAAGATCTGCTGGACCTGCGGCGCGGCCGTGTAGTAGCCGCCGCCCGCTTGGTTGGCGTTGATCGTGCAGGTGCCGGCGTGGCCGAAGCTCACCGACGAGCCGGTGACCGTGCAGACACCCGGGGTGGCGCTGCTGAAGACCACCGGGTTGCCGGAGCCGCCGCCGTTCGCCGTCACCGTGTAGGTGCCGCCGTAGGTCGGGCTCACCGGGCTCGAGGTGAAGGTGATCGTCTGGGTGGTCGTGACCACGTTGACCGCGCTGCTCGGCGCCGAGGCGGCCGACCAGGTGCGGTAGACCGCGGTGACGACGTACGTGGAGGTGCCGACGGGGACGCCAGCGTCGGAGCACGCGGTCCCGGTCGTCGGCGCAGCCGCCGAGGTGCCGCACGCGGCGACCACCGGGCCGCTCGAGGGAACCCGCTGGACGAAGTAGCCGGACGGCGCCGGGCTTCCCGTCGAGGCCGTCCAGGAGACGTTGACGGTGCCGGTGCTCGCGACTTGCGACCCGCTGACCGACGTCGGCGCGGCCAGCGTGCCGGTCGTCAACGTGCCGGTGTCGGAGCCGGTCGCGGTGAAGAAGGCCGTCGCGACACCGGCCGCAGCGAGGACGAGCGCCAGGGCGACGACGAGGACGAGGGAGCCCCGGCCGAGGCGGGTCTTGCCGCCGTCGGTCCAGTGCGGGGCGCGGTGCGTCGTCATCAGGCACCGTTCCCGGTCGCGGTGATCTTGTACTGCACGAGAGCGGTCTTGCAGGCGTCCTGGTTGCTCGGCAGGTTGAGCATCTGCACCTGCGGCCACTGAGCCCGCGGGACGCCGAGCTGCTGCAGCGTCCGGGTGCTGTTCGCCGGGATCGTCAGCGACGCCGGGCCGCTGTACGCCGTGACCTGGTAGTTGCCGATCCCGCACCCGGTCTTGTCGGTGCTCTGCAGCGCGACGCCGAGGTTGGTCACGGTCATCGGCGCGTTGAACGGGTTGGTCATCGAGACGTTGATGGCGCCGATCGGGCCGCCGGGCGACAGCACGCGGTCAGGCGTGCCGCTGATCGGGAAGTTCGGGTAGGTCTGCGGCTGCACGATCAGGTACGCCGACGCCGTGGCGGACGCCAGCAGCGCGGTGCCCTTGACGGTGATCAGGTAGCTGCCCGGGACCACGTTCGTCGGGACGTTCACGTTGACCGTCGCGGTGCTGCCGAGGATCGAGAGCGACGGCGAGACCGACGCGGTCGCGTACTGCGGCAGGCCGGTGACCTGGAGGCCGATCGCGCCCGCGAGCAGGCCGCGGTTGATGTTCAGGGTGTAGCTGGTCGACGACCCGTCCACCACGGTCCGGGACGGCGGCGAGAGCACCATCGTGAAGCCGGTCGGCAGCGAGACGACCAGGTTCACGGTGATCGTCGCCGAGGAAGTCCCGGAGGTCGCGGTGATCTGCAGCGCGTACGAGCCGACCGGTGTGGAGGCTCCGGTCAGGACGGAGATCACGAACGGGACGCCGGCGATCACCGTGTGCGGGTACGTGACGGTGGCACCGCTCGGTGCCCCGGTGACCGCGAGCGACACCGACCCGAGCAGTGAGCCGGGCTGGCTCACCGTGCCGAGGACGACGGCCTGGCTGCCGACGGTGACACCGAGTGCCGACTGGTCGACGCTCAGCGTGAGACCGACGCCGACGGTGGTGGCCGTCGGACGCAGGGCCCCGGACCCGACGGACGCGGCCAGGAGCGCAGCGACGAGCACCACGAGGAGCTTGAGCCCCCGGCGCTTCATCCTCATGCTGTTCTCCTGGCCGCGTCGTCGTCAGATCAAAGGGTCGAGCTGCGTCAGCTGACGGCGACCTTGACGGTGACCTGGGCGTCCTTGCACGCGTTCTGGTCGGCGCCGTCGTCGACGAGACGCAGCTCGAAGGTGCCGTTGACGGTCGCGCCGGCGTTCACGCTGCCGGTGGTGATGCTGGTGTTCGAGGTGGCGTAGTTGGACGCGGCGCAACCGGCCTTGTCGGTGCTCACCACGGTCGGGACGGCCGAGCTGAAGCTCTGCACACCGCTGCCGTCGTTCTTGACGGAGAAGCTCACGGTCTGGACCGGGAGGCCGGTCGCGGTGGTCGGCGCCAGGTTGGCGTTGTTCGTGTCGGTGATGGTGACGGTCCACGGCGTGGAGGTGCCGGTGGTCGCGGTGCCGGTGTCCTCACCGGTGGTGGTCCAGTACGCGAACGCGGCACCCGCGGTGAGGGCGACGGCGCTGACGCCGGCGAGGACGGCGTACTTCTTCTTGGTCAGACGAGCCATGAGTGTTCCCCTTCGAAATGACGCACAGGTCAGCAAGGTGCCGCCCCGTGTGATGCCCCCCGGCATCCAGTCGCGCAACGAGGTCGCGCGACGGTGCGTTACGGGTGGAACGAGTGAGGTGCGCGTTGGGTACGAACGGCGGATCCGGATGGCCCGAACGGACTAGAGGAAAGGTCCGCTTTCGCTTGGTTTCGGGCTTATCGCCCGACGTCTCGGAGCAGGTTGTCTAGCGCGGGCCGGTCGGCCAGGACCTCGGGCTCGACCACCCGGCCGGAGCGCACGAAGAAGAACGCGGCACGCACCCGCTCCACCGGTACGCCGACCAGCTCGGCCCACGCCAGCCGGTAGAGCGCGAGCTGCAACGGGTCGGCCGACGACTCGTGACCGGTCTTCCAGTCGACCACCAGCCAGCCGCCGTCGGGCCCGAGATCCGGTTCGGCGTAGACGGCGTCGATCCGGCCGCGGACGACCTGGCCGGCGAGCACCAGCGAGAACGGCGCCTCCACCGAGTGCGGGACGCGGTCGGCGAACGGGCCCTCCTCGAACCGGGCGATCAGCCGCGCGAGGTCGGCCTCGTCCTCGATGCCGACGTCACCGCGTCCCGGGAGCTCGTCGGGGTCGACGAGGAGCTGCTGGCCGAACCGGGACTCGACCCAGGCGTGGAACCGGGTCCCGAACCGTGCGGCCCGCGACGGCGGCCGCGGCATCGGGCGGGCCAGGTCGCGTAGGAACGCCTCCGGGTCCTCGCGGAGGCGGGCCAGCGCGGTCACCGACAACGTCGCCGGCATCGGCACCGCCACCGAGTCCGGTCGCTGCGCCCGCGCATCGGCGACGAGCCGGTCGAGCTCGGCGTCCCACTCCGCGACCCGGGCGGTCTCGATCATGTCCAGGTCGCCGTCCTCGCCCTCCGGGTCGGCGGCACGCACCCGGGCCGCGGCCTCGGCACGCAGCTCGCTCTCGACGCCCCGCTCGGTCACCGGCCACGGGCGGGACGCGTCGCGGTCGTCGTACGGGTTCGGGCTGCCCTTCTCGGGCTTCTCGGCCCAGTCGGTCACCGGCTCGCCCCAGCGCTCGCAGGCCTCGGCGACGACGCGCTGGTACGGCGACGGGCCGAACGCGCTGGTCCGCTGGCTCCACAGGTACGACGACACGGAGAGCCGGTGCGCCGCCCGGGTGAACGCGACGTAGCCGAGCCGGAGCTCCTCGACCTGGCCGTGCGCCCGGGTCGCGACCCGGTAGGCGTCCAGCGCCTGCTTGTCGTACCCGGCGAGCTGGGGCAGGTCGGCGGCGTCGCCCCGCAGCGGGGCCGGCAGGACCGCCGGTGAGGAGGTCCACAGCGTCCGGGACCGGTTCGAGGGGAACCGGGTCTCGCAGACGCCGACCAGGAAGACACTCCCCCACTCCAGCCCCTTGGAGCGGTGCACGGTGAGCAGCTTCACCGAGTCCGCCTCGGTCGGGGTGGCGACGTCGAGCCCGTTGCCCTGGTCGTCCTCGGCGGTCAGGTAGGCCAGCAGGGCCGGCAGGGTGACGTCGCCGTCGACGGCCTGGAACTCGGCGACCGCCTTCACGAACAGGTCGAGGTTGTCGCGCCGGGCCGCGGCCGCCGGGTTGTTCGAGGAGGCGAGCTCGACGTCGATGCCGGTGACGTCGATGATCCGGCGGACCACGTCGAGCAGCGGTTCGCCGACCGCGCGACGCAGCTGACGCAGCTCGGCGGCGAGCAGCCCGAAACGTTCCCGGGCCTCGGCGGCGTAGTCGTGCTCGCCGGGGTCGTCGAGCGCGTCGGCCAGCGCCGGGAGCTCGGCCGGGTCGATGCCGTCGGCGATGGCGGCGAGCTGGTCGGCCAGGTCCGGCGACTCGGTGCGTCCCGACGAACCGGCGATCTCGGCGGCCCGGACCGCGAGCAGCCGCAGGTCGCGCGGGCCGATCGCCCAGCGCGGCCCGGTGAGCAGGGTGAGCAGGGCGGCGTTCGCCGTGACGTCGTGGAGCAGGTGCAGCACCGCGACCACCTCGGCGACCTCGGGCAGCCGCAGCAGCCCGGAGAGCCCGACGATCTCGACCGGCACCCCGGCCGAGGTGAGGGCGTCGAAGACCTCGGCTGCGTGCGCGTTGTCACGGGTCAGCACCCCGATGTCGGACCAGGCATCGGTGTGCGTGGCGACGACCGCCTCGACCAGGCCGGCGAGCTCGTCGGCGTGCGTGCTGAAGACCTTCGCGGTGACGGACCCGGGGGCGGCGCCGGGCTTCGGCTCCAGCGGGCGGACCTGCGGCAGGTCGGCGTACAGGGGCGCGGCGAGGTCGTTGGCGACCTCGAGGATGCGCGCGTCCGAGCGCCGGTTGACGGTGAGCGGCAGCACCGGGACCGGGCCGCCGTCGGCAGCGGGGAAGGTGTCGCCGAAGTTGAGGATGTTGGAGACCGAGGCACCGCGCCAGCCGTAGATCGCCTGGTTCGGGTCGCCGACCGCGGTGACGGCGTGGCCGCGCCCGGACGCCGGGTCGGGCCCGGAGAAGAGCCGGGAGAGCATGGTCGCCTGGGCCACCGAGGTGTCCTGGTACTCGTCGAGCATGACGACCTTGAACTTGGCCCGCTCCAGCGCCCCGACCTCCGGCTGCTCGCTGGCCAGCCGGGCACCGAGCGCGATCTGGTCGGAGAAGTCCATCAGGCCGAGGTCCGCCTTGAGCCGCCGGTAGGACGCCACCAGCCCGAGCAGCTCGCCGCGCCGGTCGATCGCCGAGATCGCCTTCTCGCAGGCTTGCCAGTAGGTCTTGCGGTCCTTGCCGGCGCGCTCGGCGACGACCTCCCGCTCGAAGGCGGCGCGTGCCTCGGCGTCGACGCGGGCGACATCGTCCGGGCCCACCAGGTGCTCGCTCATCGCGGCGTCCAGGGCGAGCAGGTTCTGGATCACGGTCGGCGGGTGGTCGGTGAGGAAGTCGACCGGTCCGGTGAAGCGGTCGACGGCCCGGGCGCCGAGCTGGAAGCGGGAGGCGTCGGTGATGACGCGGGTGTCCGGCTCGTGGCCGATCCGCAGCCCGTGCTCGGTGAGCAGGTCGGCGGCGTAGGCGTTGTAGGTCGCGACCGTCGGCTCGAGCACCTCCTCGACGTCCGGGCCGGGCTTGGGCAGCGCCCCGGCGGCCTCGAGAGCCTCCCGGACCCGGGTGCGGAGCTCGGCGGCGGCCTTGGTGGTGAAGGTCAGCCCGAGCACCTCCTCCGGGCGCACCTGACCGGTGACGACGAGGTAGACGACGCGGGCCGCCATCAGCGTGGTCTTGCCGGACCCGGCGCCGGCGATCACCACGGCCGGAGCCAGCGGCGCGGAGATCGCCGCCCACTGCTGCGGGCTGGGCGCGTAGTCGGTGCCCATCACCCGCTGCAGGTCCTCGGGGGTGTCGATCCGCACCCGGGTAGGTATCTCCAGGGTCGTCATGCGAGCACCGCCCCGGCGCTCTTGATCGGGCAGATCGAGACGAAGTCGCAGCGCTCGCACTGCTGCCCGGCGATCGCCGGGAAGGTCTCGGTCCGCAGCATCGCCGCGGTCCCCTCCAGCGCGGCGCGCAGCGCGGCCCGCTCGGCGCCGTCCTCGGCCGGCACGGCCTGCTCCTGGACCACCGCGGTCGGCGCGTCGTCGAGGAGGCCGAGCTGGACCAGCTCCGCCCCACCGCTGCGGTGCGGGCCGGCGTCGGGAGGGCCGACGTGGTCGGCGGCGCCGCTGTCCACGGCGTACTGGTAGAGCGCCAGCTGGACGTTGCGCTGCACCTCGGGCCCGGTCGGCGGGGTCCGGCCGGTCTTGAGGTCGACCACGACGAGGCGGCCGTCGGCGTCGAGCTCGAGGCGGTCGGCGTACCCGACGAGCTTGACGCGTTCGCCGCCGGGGAGGTCCACGACCGCGGTGAACCGCGACTCGATGCCGACCAGGTCGCGCCGGTTGCCGCGGTGCCAGGCGAGGAAACGTCCGAGCGCGGCCCGGATCCGGCCGTACTCCCGGGATCGCGACCACGGCGTCCGGAACTCGAGCCGGTCCCAGACCTTGTCGACCTCGCCCATGAGCGCGTCGACGTCCGCGTCCGCGAGCTCGCCCTTCGCGACCCGCTCGGCCAGGGCGTGCACGAGCTGGCCGACGTTGGCGGCCTGGTGCGCCGCGACCACGCCGCCCGCCTCACGGGTCAGGAACCACTGGGTCGGGCAGACCAGCACGGACTCCAGCAGGCTCGCCGAGATCGGCACCGGCTCGCCCGGGTCGCGCACCGGCGTCGGCGACCAGGTCGCGGCGCGGGTCCCCCACCAGCTGCCCGGGTCGGCCTGCGGGACCAGCGGACGTTCGTGCCCGGGCGTGCCGACGGTCTCGCCCGCCAGCCGGGCCAGCCGCCACGCGGCCGCGTCGCGCAGCGCCTCGCTCGCCGCCGGGTCCGCGACCGTACGCCGCAGCTCCGCGACCACCCCCGCCAGCGACAGCGGGCGCCGCGGACGACCCGTCACCGCGACCGGTTCCAGGCCGAGCTCGTCGAGGAACCGGGAGGGCTGCTCGCCATCGTCCTCGGGCGAGCGGACCGCCGTGACGACCAGTCGCTGCCGGGCCCGGGTGCAGGCGACGTAGAAGAGCCGGCGCTCCTCGGCCAGGAGCTCGCGGGTCGACACCGGCGGCACCAGGCCGTCGGTGCCGATCCGGTCGGCACCGAGCAGGGTCGAGCGCCGGCGCAGGTCGGGCCAGCCGCCCTGCTGCACGTGCGCGACGACGACCAGGCGCCACTCCAGCCCCTTGGACCGGTGCGCGGTCAGCAGCCGGACGGCGGAGCCGCGGACTCCCCGCTCGGCCAGCGTGTCACCGGGGATCTCCTGGGCCACCAGGGTGTCGAGGAAGGGGCGCACCCCGAGGTGGTCGCGCTGCTCCTCGGCCCGGGCGGCCGACTCGAAGAGGGCGCAGAGCGAGTCGAGGTCCCGGTGCGCCCGGCCGGCGGCCGCGCCCCCGGACCCGGTGGCGCGCCGCAGCCGCTCGGGCCAGCCGGTCCCGGACCAGAGCACCCAGAGCACCTCGGCGGCGCTGTCGCCGTCGTCCGCCGAGCGCCGGGCGGCGACGAGCAGCGCGTTGAACGCGCGCGCCCGGTCCGCCTCCGGGCCGGGGAGCCCGTCGAGGAAACCGTCCTGGAGGACGGCCAGCCGGAGCAGGTCGCGCGAGGGCCGGTGACGGTCGTCGGGGCCGAGGACACGGGCCTTCTCCCGCTGCCGCAGCGCCCGCCCGAGCCGCCGGACGTCGCCGGCGTCGAGGCCGGCGAGCGGACCGAGCAGCAGGCCCTCGGCGCGGCCGGCGTCGACGAAGTCGACGTGGTCGGGGTCGTGGTTGTCGAGGTTGAGGACGGCCCGGAGGGCGTCGAGCAGCGGCTGCACGGCGGGGTCGCGGACCAGCGGTACCTCGTCCGCGGCGATCTCGACCGGCACCCCGGCGGCGGCCAGCGAGCGCCGCAGCCCCGGGATCGTCGAGCGGCCGGAGCGGACCAGCACGGCCATGTCGTGCCAGGCGACCCCGTCCTCGAGGTGCGCGCGACGGAGGAGGTCGGCGAGGTGCTCGGCCTCGGCACGCTCGGTGTCGAAGGTGAGCACCTCGATCCGGCCGTCGCCGTGCGGGCCGGGGACGCACTCGGGGACCCGGAACGCCTCCCGGGCAGCCTCGTCGATCGAGCCCTGCCAGGCGAGCTGCCCGGCGACGCGCTGGGCACCGGCCAGGATCCGCGGCCCGAACCGCCGGGTACGGCGCAGGACGACCGTGTCCGCCGGGCTGCCGTCGCGCTGGGGGAACGCGGCCGGGAAGTCGAGGATGCCGCGGACGTCGGCCCCGCGGAAGGCGTAGATCGACTGGTGCGGGTCACCGACGGCGACCAGGTCGCGCCCGTCGCCGGCGAGCTGGCGGAGCAGCGCCACCTGCCCGGGGTCGGTGTCCTGGTACTCGTCGACGAAGACGTGCCGGAACTCGGCGCGCAGCTCGTCGCGGTGCGCGGCCGCCTCGATGGTCGCCCGCCGGATGAGGTCGGCGTAGTCGGTGGCGCCCTGGCTGTCCAGGACGGTGAGGTACTGCTCCAGGAAGAGTCCGGCGGCGACCAGCTCGGGCAGGTCGTGCGCGGCGCCCAGGCCGCGCAGCTCCTCGGGGTCGAGGCCCTTCTCCCGGGCCCGGCCGAGGACGGCGTGCACCTCCTTGGCGAAACCGCGGGTGCCGAGCGCGTGCTTCAGCGAGTCCGGCCAGGCGACCGACTCCGGCGTGCCGACGAGCAGCTCGCGGAGGATGCCGTCCTGCTCCGGCGCGGAGAGCAGGCGCAGCGGGGCGGCGTACAGCTCGGCGGGCGCGAACCGGCGCAGCAGCCCGTAGGCGAAGGAGTGGAAGGTCGCGCAGACGGTCGTCGAGGTGGTCCGGCCGAGCCGGGCGGTGACGCGGTCGCGGAGCTGGTCGGCGGCCTTGCGGCCGAAGGTGAGCGCCAGCACGGAGTCCGGGGCGGCGCCGCGGTCCTCGATCCGGGAGACGATCGCCTCGACCAGGGTGGTGGTCTTGCCGGTGCCCGGACCGGCCAGCACGAGCAGCGGACCACCTACGTGCTCGACGACGCGGCGCTGGTCCTCGTCGAGAGTCGGCGCGGCGACGGTGCCGGCCGGCCGGACGAGGTGGTGGGTGGTCACGGAGGTCAGCAAATCAGGTGCCGGGGACAGTGGCGGGGTCGAGGGGCGGGAGCCAGACGGCCGCCTCGATGTCGACCGCGCCCGAGCGGCGCAGCGGGGTCCCCTCCCCCAGGTAGGCCTGCCGCGCCTCGGGACCGTGCGAGTCCGGCAGCGTCCCGTCGGCGCGCACGACCCGCCACCACGGCACCCCGCCGCCGTGCAGCGCCATCACGGCACCCACCTGGCGCGGACCGCCGCTGCCCAGGGAGTGACGCAGCGCCTCCGCGATCAGCCCGTACGTCGACACCCGGCCCGGCGGGATCTGCTCGACGAGCGCGAGCACCCGCTCGACGTACTCCTCGCTGGCCACGGGTCAGACCCTACGGCTCACTTCCCGGTGAACGGCACCGTCCCGGCGGCCAGCATCAGGCCCTTGATCCCGGAGTACTGCCGGGCGAAGGTGAGCTCGGCGTAGAGGTCGCCGATGGTGTTGCGCACCGGGGTGCCGAACAGGGTGAGCCCGATGCTGAGCGTGGAGAGCACGCCGATCGCCCGGCCGGACGCGTCGAGGAAGCCGCTGCCGGAGTCGCCGGGGATGCCGCCGGAGCCCTTGATCTCGTACCCGAGGCCGCTGCCGTCGCGGCTGATCACGTTGCCCGTCTTCTTCGACAGCGCGCCGCCGCGCAGCGACGAGCTGCCGACGCTGAACAGCTTCGCGCCGGCGCCGAGCGGTGCCCCGCCGAAGGTGCGCGGCCCGCCCCAGTAGGGCACCGTCGGGTTGACCTTGCCCTTGTCGGCGGCGTTCACCCGCACCAGTGCGAAGTCGTTCCACCGGCACCGGGCCGCCGCCGTCGTCTTGAGCCGCTTCATGGTCAGCCACGACGAGTACACGAGCCGGCCGCCGCCGAGGGTGCGCCCGCTGGAGAGGATGTTGCCGCCCTTGGCGAACCGGACGGCGCTGCCGAGCGGCAGCGACGCGGCCTTGCAGCCGTTGGTGTCGGTCGACGAGCCGGTCCCGGCGCAGTGGGCGGCGTACCCGACGTAGACGTTGCCGGCGGCGTCGTAGAAGACGAAGTTGCCGGTGCACTGCGCGTCCCCGGTGTACATCTGCGCGCCCGGGCGGATCGTCGCGGTCGAGACCGGCGCCCAGCGCGGGGTGGCTTCGGCGCTGGTGCCGTCGACCAGGGTCACCGAGACGAGCACGAGCGCGACGGCAGCGAGCAGACGGGTGCGGATCGAGGACATGCAGGAACCTCCGGGGGTGAGGTCCTGCACAACGACGAACTCCCCGCCTCGGTCACGCGACCGGGACGGGGAGCTCGTGCTCGGGCTCAGTAGGAGGGCTGCGACGGGTCGATCTGGTTGACCCACGCGACCACGCCACCGCCGACGTGCACGGCGTCGGCGTAGCCGGCGCCCTTGACGATCGCCAGGCACTCGGCCGAGCGGACGCCGGTCTTGCACTGCAGCACGATCTGCTTGTCGGCCGGGAGCTGCTCCAGGGCGCTGCCGTTGAGGAAGTCGCCCTTCGGGATGAGCACCGAGCCCGGGATCTTGTTGATCTCGTACTCGTTGGGCTCGCGCACGTCCACCAGGACGAAGTCGCGGGTGCCGTCGGCGCGCTCCTTGAGCATGCCCTCCAGGGTGGCCACCGAGATGGTCGCGTCGGCGGCCGCGTCCGCGGCCTCCTCGCTGACGGCACCGCAGAAGGTGTCGTAGTCGATCAGCTCGGTGACCGTGGCGTTCTCGCCGCAGAGCGCGCAGTTCGGGTCCTTGCGGACCTTGAGCTTGCGGTACTCCATCTCGAGGCCGTCGTAGATCATCAGCTTGCCGACGAGGGGCTCGCCCATGCCGGTCAGCAGCTTGATGGCCTCGTTGACCTGGATCGAGCCGATGCTGGCGCAGAGCACGCCGAGGACGCCGCCCTCGGCGCAGCTCGGGACCATGCCCGGCGGGGGCGGCTCGGGGTAGAGGCAGCGGTAGCAGGGCGCGTCGTCGGCGAGGGTCGGCGCGAACACGCTGGCCTGGCCGTCGAAGCGGTAGATCGAGCCCCACACGTAGGGGATCCCGAGGAAGTACGCCGCGTCGTTCACCATGTAGCGGGTGGCGAAGTTGTCGGTGCCGTCGACGATCAGGTCGTAGCCCCGGAAGACGTCGTAGACGTTGTCGTTGTCGAGGCGCTCCTCGTGCAGGACGACCTTGACGTAGGGGTTGATCTCGGCGATCGACTCCTGGGCCGAGACGGCCTTCGACTTGTCGATGTCGCTGACGCCGTGGATCACCTGGCGCTGCAGGTTCGACTCGTCGACGGTGTCGAACTCGGCGATGCCGAGGGTGCCGACGCCGGCCGCCGCCAGGTACAGCAGCGCCGGGCTGCCGAGACCGCCGGCGCCGATGACCAGCACCTTGGCGTTCTTGAGCCGCTTCTGCCCGGTCATGCCCACGTCGGGGATGATCAGGTGACGGCTGTAGCGGCGGACCTCGTCGATGGTCAGCTCGGCGGCTGGCTCGACCAGTGCGGGCAGGGACACGGCACTCCTCGGTGACACGGCGTTTCTCGGTACGTACGTGGGTGCGGGTCAGTCGGCCCGCGGTCCGCTGGGTGCAACACCCAGCGGCCCTCCAGTGTTCCCGGGACGCCTGGTCACCGGCTGCTCGGGTCCGCCATCTGGGACCCGGCCCCGCTCCGGCGAGGCCGCCGGCCCGCCGGCGAACGGCTCGTCGAGCACCGGGACCGCGTAGACGACCGCGTTGGAGAGGTACTCGTGGCCGTTCCAGTCGTCGCAGGTGATCAGCACGAGACGGCCGTCGCCGCCCCGGCGCAGGATCTCCTCGGCGTTCCGGGCGAGTGCGGCGGTGGAGTAGACGGTGGACCGGCGGACGACGTACCGGATCCAGCCGTGGTCGGTCCGGACCCGCACGGTGTCGCCGGGGACGAGCTCTCCGAGGTGGTCGAACGCGCCGCCACCGGTGTGCACGGTGTGCCCGGTGACCACGGCCGAGCCGTGCCTGGCGCCGGCGACCCTGCCCTCCTTCCACCAGCCGAGCTCCTGGGCGTCGGCGGGCGGGACCAGCGCGCCGCTGCGGCCGCTGATCGGGAGCACGTCGGAGGAGACGTGCAGCCGCGGGACGCGGACCTCGCGGGGCGCGCCGGCCGCGGCGAGCCGGACCCCGGCGTACGGGCCGTTGAGCGCCTGGACGCCGACGGGGCCGACGAAACCGTCGGCGGGCTCGATCTTCGGGTCGGCGACGGAGGGGGTCCGGATCGCCTGCTCGGGGACCGAGGCGCCGAGGGTGTCGCGGACCTGCGGCACCACCCAGGGCAGCACCGCGCACGCGCCGACGAGGGCGGCGACGGCGGCGATCCGGGCCGGCCTACGCCAGCGCGCGGGACGCTCGGCCGCGCGCGCGGGCGGCACCCGGGGCGCCCGGACGAACGGCATCCCGTACGCACGAGCGGCCGCGACGCGGGCACGCGAGCGTCGTCCGCGCGGCTGCGGCTCGACCCAGTCCAGCGGGATCCGGTCCTCGGGCAGGAGGTCGTCCGGGTCGGCGGGCGGGTCGAGGAGGTCGGCGATCTCCTCGGGTGTGGCGTCGGCGAAGACGTGGTTCGAGCGCGCTGCCCGGGCGGCGCGGCGCTTGCCCTTGCGCCGGCGCTTGCGGCCCCCGGGAGGGGTCGCGGTCGACCCGGACGGGGCGTCCTCGTCATCCGGGACGCCCCCGTCCGGGTCCGGGGCGTACTCCTCCACGGTCTCCAGATCGGCAGCGACCGGCTCAGGCTGAGGATCCGGGGCCGGGACGACCGACGGCGCCGCCGGCACCGGCCCCGCGGGCCGGGCGGAAGCGCCGCGGTTCAGATCTGCGTACTGGTCT
This sequence comes from Marmoricola sp. RAF53, assembly GCF_052114005.1. Taxonomy (NCBI): domain Bacteria; kingdom Bacillati; phylum Actinomycetota; class Actinomycetes; order Propionibacteriales; family Nocardioidaceae; genus Marmoricola; species Marmoricola sp. RAF53. The sequence goes on from NZ_JBFRDX010000003.1 coordinate 24,451, forward strand.
CCGGACCACGTGCCGTCGGGCAGAGGCCAGGAGCGCTCCTCCTGCTTGCGCAGGAGGGCTGTCGTGCCGAGAACCAGGAGTCCGAGGGCGGCGGTGCGGACAGTCCGTCCGCCGCCCCCGGCACTACCCAATTCAGGCCTGCGACTTGCCACCGCGCGGTCGGATCAGTCCGAGACCGCCGGCCACCACGAGGAGCGCCATACCGGCCGCGACCAGGGCCAGGCCCTGCTCGTCACGCAGGTCGTCGGCCGAGACGAGACCGGCCGAGACGACGGTCGGCGTGGCACCCGACTCGGGGCTGTCGACCACGACCTCGGTCTCCGGAACGGCGACCGGGGTCGGCGTGGTGCCCTCGGGGCACTCGCCGGCGGCCGGGATCTCCAGGGTGTAGACGACCTCCTGGGCCTCCCCGTTGAACTCGAACCCGTTGGCCGGCGTGGCCTTGACCTTCACCGTGCTCCCCGGAGTCAGCGTGCCCTCGACCAGCGTGTACAGCACGTTGTTGATCGTGGCCGGCAGGTCGGCCAGGGTGGCGGCCATGCGGGCCGGCGCCTGGCTCTGCGCGGGCAGGTTCAGCGACGGCTCGGTGGTGCAGTCACCCGCGGTGACCGTCGGCGCGACCGGGGTCGCCTTCGGGTTCTGGACGCCGCCGCACTCGGTGGCCGCGTTGAAGTTGTGCAGCGGGAAGGCGATCGATTCCTGGTTGTCCGGGAACGCGAAGCCGTCCTTCGGGCTGACCGTGACCTGGACGCTGCCGCCGACGGCGGCCGCACCCGTGACGACCTTGGTGATCGCCGCGTCGATGTTGTCGAGGTCGTCCACGCTCAGCGTGAACGACGCCCGCTGCGGGTTCTCGCAGTCCGGGTCGGCGTAGCTGATCGTCGGGGTGATGACGGTCGGCTCGGTCGGCGGAGTGCTCGGGGACGGGCAGGCGCCGTTCACGGCGTACTCGTCGTGGCGGCCGTCCTTCGACTCGTGCTTCCAGTAGTGCCCGTTCGGGTAGAGCGACTCGTCGATGTGCGACGACGCCTTGTTCGGGCTGATGATGTTCCACCCGGTCTTGGTCTCACCCTTGCCGTTCACCGGGTGGCAGATGGCCGGCTTCGACTCGCCACCCGTCTGCGCCGCGTTCGCGGTCCCGGCCGATGCCATCAGCGCGGCGCCGCTGGACATGACCAGCACGCCGAGCGCGGCGATGATCGTTGCGACGCGCGCACGCGTCGACTTCTCGCTGTTCCCCATTTTGATTGCCCCAGATCGAAGAGTTGATTTAGTGCAGGCGTGCCAGGCGGTTCGTACGGTCCGGGCCCCCTGAGCTCTGACGGAAACGAAAGAGCTCTGTTCCGGACTTCCTGATACGTCTGTCCCCCATGGAATCGCTCAACGACCCCAGGGGCGAGGCGGTCACGATCGCGGTCTAGCCCAGACTCGCCGGTGCCGTAAATCAGGCCCGGAGGTTATGTCCGGGTATGCCACGTTTCGCCGCGCCTGTACCCACGAATCCCTTGAGCGCAAGCGTTTTGGCCGTGATGCACCCGACGTGTCGCGGGACCGACCGGACGACCCGGCCGGCGACCACCTTGCGTACCTCCCGCATCGACGGGGGTGCCTCGGAGTAGGCTCGCGCCACGTCGCCCGCCGGGTGGCAGCGCCCGACCCACCGGGCCCCGAACCGAACCGTCCGCGCAGGCACCAGGAGGCCCCGACCGTGACCACGCCGGTGACCGGTCCCGACCAGGGGATCGCGCAGCCTCCTGCCCGGGGGAGCCGCCTCCCCCGGCGCGCCCGCCGCGCCCAGCTCCTCGAGTCGGCCCTCGAGGTCTTCGTCGCCCAGGGCTACCACGCCGCCGCGATGGACGACATCGCCGAGAACGCCGGCGTCTCCAAGCCCGTGCTCTACCAGCACTTCCCCGGAAAGCTCGACCTGTACGTCGCCCTGCTCGACCAGGCCGTCGACAAGGTGATCGACGGGACCCGGCAGGCCCTGGAGTCGACCGACGACAACAAGCAGCGCGTGGCCGCGACGATGCACGCGTTCTTCACCTACGTCGCCAGCGAGCAGGGCGAGTTCCGGCTCGTCTTCGAGTCCGACCTGACCAACGAGCCCGCGGTGCGCGAGCGGATCGACCGGGTCACCACGGAGTGCGCCGGCCTGATCGCGCACGTCATCCACGACGACACCGGCCTCCCCGACGAGGCGTCCCGGCTGCTCGCCGTGTCGCTGGTGGGAATGGGCCAGGTCAGCGCCCGGTTCTGGCTGCAGGACCGCCTGCTCGGCAACGACACGATCGCGCAGGGCGACGCGGCCAGCCTGGTCGCCGGTCTCGCCTGGCGCGGCATCCGCGGGTACCCGCGCAACGACGAACCCACCTGATCCGCTCCGCAGCACCGCACGACCCACCGAGAACCACACCAGGGAGGTCCTCCGCATGGAGGTCAAGATCGGCGTCAGCAACGCCAACCGCGAACTCGTCCTCGAGTCCGACCTCGACGCCACCGGCATCGAGGAGCAGGTCCGGACCGCGATCGCCGACGGCGGCGTCCTCGCGCTGACCGACCACAAGGGCCGCCGGGTCCTGGTCCCGGTCGAGAAGATCGCCTACGTCGAGGTCTCCACCAGCACGGTGGGTCAGGTCGGCTTCCGCTCCTGACCGAGCGTGTCGAAACCTCGCACGGGTCCGCACCTCGCGCCGGCCCGCGGGTCTCGCCCGGAAGGCCCTCCTGGAGTCATGATCAGGAGGTAGTCGTCGCCGGAGGTCCCGGCGACGCGCGACCGGAAGAGGTTCTGGCCATGTTCTGGACGATCGTCGGTTCCATCATCGGAGGCCTGATCATCGGTCTCCTCGGCAAGTTCTTCGCGCCCGGCAACCGGGACAACATCCCGCTGTGGCTGACCCTGCTCTGCGGGATCGGCGGCATCTTCCTGGGCAGCTGGCTCTACTACCTGATCTTCGGGGTCGCCGACAACGTCGCGAACAACCCGGACTACGACTGGCTGAACACCACCAAGGGGCCCGACTGGTGGCGGTTCGCCTGGCAGGTCGCCACCGCCGCGGTGCTGGTGGTCGTGGCCGCCGGGGTCACCGGGCGCAGCAAGCGGACCTGAGGTCCGGCGTCAGCTCGCCAGCCCGAGCTCGGCCATCCGCCGGGCGTGGTTCTCCGTCAGCCGGGTGAACATCCGGCCCAGGGCGGCCAGGTCGAGCCCGGGGCGGTCGACGCCGCCGGCGAGCAGGGCGGCGAGGGAGTCGCGCTCGGCGGCGACCCGCTGGGCCTGGGAGAGCGCCTCCCCCATCAGCCGGCGACCCCAGAGGGCGAGCGCGCCGGCCACCCGGTGGTCGGCCTCGATGGCGCCGCGCACCCGGTCGACCACGAAGTCGGAGTGGCCGGCATCCGCGAGCGAGGTGATGATCAGGTTGCGGGTGTCCGCGTCCAGGAAGGCCGCCACCTCGCGGTAGAAGTCCGCGGCCAGCCCGTCGCCCACGTAGGCCTTGATCAGCCCCTCGAGCCAGTTGCTCGGCGCCGTCTTGGCGTGGAAGGCGTCGAACGGCTTCATGAACGGCGCCATCGCCTCCACCGGGTCCGACCCGAGCGCCGCGATCCGGTCGATCAGTGGCTCGACGTGGTTGAACTGGACCGTCGCCATCTTGCCGAGCGCGAGCTTGTCCTGGATCGTCGGGGAGAGCCGGGCGTCCTCCGCGAGCCGGTCGAAGGCCGCGATCTCGCCGTACGCGATCGCCCCGAGGAGGTCGACGACGGCGGCGCGGTAGCCCGGGTCCTGGAAGGCGACCGGGATGTCCTCGACGGTCCCGGCGTCGCCCTCGGCGGCGGAGATTTCGGTCATGGTGCGAGGGTACCGATAGACTGGCCCCGCGAGACGGCCCCGTCGGACCACGGACCTCACCCGGTCGGACCGCGGCGTAGACCGCTCCAGACGACTTTGATTTCACACAGAACGGCAAGATCCTGACCACCTTCAGAGAACTCGGGGTGCTCCCCGAGATTTGCGACGCTCTCGAGCGCAGCGGCATCACGACTCCCTTCGCCATCCAGGAGATGACCCTCTCGGTCGCCCTGATCGGCACCGACCTCATCGGCCAGGCGCGCACCGGTACCGGCAAGACGCTGGCCTTCGGCATCCCGGTGCTCCAGCGCACGGTCGCCCAGCACGACCCCGACTACGAGGAGCTCGTCGCCCCCGGCAAGCCCCAGTCCCTCATCGTCGCGCCGACCCGTGAGCTGGCGCTCCAGGTCTCCAGCGACCTCGCCCTGGCCGGCGCCGACCGCGGCATCCGGGTGCTCACCGTGTACGGCGGCGTGCCCTACGAGCCGCAGCTCGACGCGCTCACCTCCGGCGTCGACGTCGTCGTCGGTACGCCGGGCCGGCTGATCGACCTGATGAACAAGCGCGCGCTCGACATCTCCCACGTGAAGAGCCTGGTCCTCGACGAGGCCGACGAGATGCTCGACCTGGGCTTCCTGCCGGACGTCGAGAAGCTGCTCGCGAAGACGCCGGAGACCCGGCAGACGATGCTGTTCTCGGCCACGATGCCGTCGGCGATCGTGGCGCTGGCCCGGATCCACATGCGCCACCCGATGAACATCCGCGCCGAGTCGTCGTACGACAACCAGACCGTGCCGGCGACCGCGCAGTTCATCTACCAGGCGCACGACCTCGACAAGCCCGAGATGATCGGCCGGATCCTCCAGGCCGAGGGCGCCTCGCTGAGCATCGTCTTCACCCGCACCAAGCGGCAGGCGCAGCGGGTCGCCGACGACCTCACCGAGCGCGGCTTCGACGCCAGCCCGCTGCACGGCGACATGGCGCAGACCGCGCGCGAGAAGGCGCTGGCGAAGTTCCGCGACGGCAAGCTCCAGGTCCTCGTCGCCACCGACGTCGCCGCCCGAGGCATCGACGTCAGCGGCGTCACCCACGTCATCAACTACACCTGCCCCGAGGACGAGAAGACCTACGTCCACCGGATCGGGCGGACCGGCCGCGCCGGCGCCACGGGTACCGCGATCACGCTGGTGGACTGGGCCGACCTGCACCGCTGGAAGATGATCAACAAGGCCCTCGACCTGCCGTTCGACGAGCTGGTCGAGACCTACTCCAGCTCCGAGCACCTCTTCCACGACCTCGGCATCGCGCCCGGCACCAAGGGCCGGCTGATCCCGGAGGGCCAGGTCGTGGTCGAGCGCAAGGACGACCGCGGGGGGCGTGGTGGCCGCGACGGTGGCCGCGACGGTGGCCGGGGTCGCAGCAGCGGCGGTCGGGGCGGCAGCCGCGGCGGCGAGAGCCGTGCGACGGAGACCAAGCCCGCGACCGGTGACGGCGAGGCGGCCAAGCCGCGTCGCAGCCGCAACCGCCGCCGCACCCGCGGCGGATCCGGCACGGCCGCCGAGTAGTCCGGGCGGACCTGCTCAGACCACGACGACGTCGGTGCCGACGTCGGCGAAGTCCCAGAGCCGCTGCGCGTCGGCGAGCTTCTGCCGGATGCAGCCGTGCGACTGCGGCGTGCCCAGCTGCGCCTCGGTCTGCAGCGGCACCCCGCCCTTGCTCGGGATGCTGTGGAAGCCGATCGCCGCGTTGTCTCCACGGGTGAAGCGCACGAAGTACTGCATCACCCCGGAGTCGTCGACGCCGACCGCCCAGCGCGACCGCGAGTAGACCGCGTAGCTGCCCGGGTGCAGGTTGTCGGTGACGCTGCCGGAGACCAGGTACGTCGACACCACCCGGTCCTCGGCGTCGACCAGCCAGACCCGCTGGGCCTCCTCGGAGAAGACCACCCGGCGTCCCGAACCACTGCCCGCCGGCAGGCTCGTCGAGGCTGCCGTCCGAGCCGTGTCCGTCGGCATGGGGGTCGGCGTCGGGGTCGGCGTCGGCGTGGACGTGGGGGTCGGGGCGGTGACACTCTTCTGCGCCGCGGTCAGGTCGGACGCGGCACCCGCCGCCTGCGGCGCGGGGTCCGCGCCGGCACGCGAGCCCGCGCCGGATCCGACCGGGATCACGCCGATCCCGCCGAGCAGCGCCACCAGGGTCACGGTCAGCGCCAGCCCGGCCGCGGCGATCCGGCCCGTCCGCGGGCGGACCCGGGGCGGCGGTTCGGCGCGGTGCTTGCCCATGTCAGCTCCGGGTCAGGTCCGGGCGAGCAGGTTGCGAGCCACCTCGCGGTAGGCCGTCGCACCCTTGTTGGAGGTGGAGGTCGCCAGGATCGACCGCCCCGCGGCGGGAGCCTCGGCGAACCGGATCGACTTCGGGATCGGCGGCTCGATCACGGCCAGGTCGTAGGTCTCGGAGATCGTCTCCAGGACCGTACGGGCGTGGTTGGTGCGGCCGTCGTACAGGGTGGGGAGGACGCCCCAGACCTCGAGCTCGCGGTTGGTGAACCGGCGTACGTCGTGGACGGTGTCGAGCAGCTGGCCGACACCGCGGTGCGAGAGCGTCTCGCACTGCAGCGGGATGAGCACCCCGGTCGCCGCGGTCAGCGCGGCGACGGTGAGCACCCCCAGCGACGGCGGGCAGTCCAGGAGCACCCAGTCGTAGTCGTCGGCGAGCTCCTCGACCACGGTGCGGATGACGTACTCGCGGCCGGTCCGGGTGAGCAGGTCGGCCTCGGCCCGGGCCAGCTCGATGGTGGCCGGGAGCAGATCGACGCCGTCCTCGGTGGTCGCCATCACCTCGGTCGCCGGGACGCCCTTGGTGAGCACGTGGTGCACCGACAGCTCGAGGTCCTCGGGGTCGATGCCGAGGCTGAAGGTCAGGCACGCCTGCGGGTCGAGGTCGACCAGCAGGACGCGCTGGCCGAGCTCGGCGAGGGCGGAGCCGAGCGAGGCGACGGTGGTCGTCTTCGCCACGCCGCCCTTCTGGTTGGCGACGGCGAGCACACGGGTCGTTGACATCAGTCCACATCATGCCGCACCCGCCTTGCCGCGACGGCGCTGTCCCGGGAATGCTGTGCCGCATGTCGCAGTCCCCGGATGAAGCACAGCAGCGCGGATCGCGCCCCGTCGCCCTGGTCACCGGCGCCACCGCCGGCATCGGCCTGGAGTTCGCCCGCCAGCTCGCGGAGCGGGGGCACGACCTGGTGCTCGTCGCCCGCGACGCGGCCCGGCTGGACGAGGTCGCGCTGCAGCTGCACCAGGAGTTCGGGGTGGACGGCGAGGTGATCTCCGCCGACCTGGCCGACCGGGAGCAGCTCGCCCTCGTGGAGGCCCGGCTCGCCGACCCGGCCCGCCCGGTCGACCTGCTCGTCAACAACGCCGGGTTCGGGCTCAAGGGCCGCTTCCTGGACAACTCCGTCGAGCAGGAGCAGGCGCACCTCGACGTGCTCGTGGTCGCGGTGATGCGGCTCTCCCACGCCGCCCTGGGTCCGATGGTGGACCGGGGCCGGGGCGCGGTCGTCAACGTCTCCTCGGTCGCCGGGTTCCTGCCGCGCGGCACCTACTCGGCGGCGAAGGCCTACGTCACCAAGCTCAGCGAGTGGGCGCACGCCGAGTACGCCCCGCACGGCGTCAAGGTGATGGCGCTCTGCCCCGGCTTCATCCGCACCGAGTTCCACGAACGGATGGAGGTCGGCCGCGACTCCGCTCCGTCGTTCCTCTGGCTGGAGGCCTCCGACCTCGTGCACGGCGCGCTCGCCGACCTCGAGGCCGGCAAGGCCGTCTCGGTGCCGACGTTCCGCTACAAGGCGATCGTCACCGGTGCGAGGTACGTCCCCGCCGGCCTGCTCCAGCGGTTCCAGTCGCTGGGCCGCAAATAGCTGGTCGAGGAAGGCGCTCCGCCGCCTGTCTCGAAACCTCAGCCTTCGCCGGCGATGAACGCGCGGACCGAGTTCGCCACCATCTGAACGGCGATCGCGGACAGCAGCAGACCGGCGATCCGGGTGACCAGCATGACGCCGCCCTCGCGGATGACCCGCAGGATCGGGAGCGAGAAGCGCATCGCCAGCCAGATGGCGATGTGCACCGCGACCACGCCCAGGGCGACGGCGGCGAACTCGTCGAACCCGTCGACCTGCTTGCTGAAGACCATCGTCGCCACGATCGCGCCGGGACCGGCGAGCAGCGGCGTGCCCAGCGGGACCAGCGCGACGTTGGTCTCCTGCGCCGCCGTCGGCTCGGTCTCGTTGCCGGTCAGCAGCTCGAGCGCGACCAGCAGGAGGAGCAGACCGCCGGCGCCCTGGAGCGCCGGCAGCGAGATGTGCAGGTACTCCAGGATCCGCTGGCCGAAGAACGCGAAGACGGCGATCACGCTGAAGGACACGGCGACGGCCTGCCAGGCGAGCCTGCGGGCGGCCTGGGGCGACCGGCCACCGGTCAGCGAGAGGAAGATCGGGATCGTTCCCGGCGGGTCCATGATCACAAAAAGCGTGACGAAGACCGATGTGAACAGGACCCAATCCATGAGGGAGAGGGTATGGCCGGAAGGCTTCCGGCGACGAACTCGCGGAGGGTCATCTCGGTCACCCTCTCCACCACGCCGGGATCACCAGGTGGGGCGGGCACCCCCGAACGGCATCTCGAGCGCCTGCGGCCCGAAGCCGGTCACGTCGGCCAGCAGCCAGTCGTCGCGCAGCAGCAGAGCCGCAGCGGCCGGGCGGATCACCAGCCACAGCCAGCGCCCCTCGGCCTCCCCGGCGAACACCGACTGGGCCAGCGGGTCGTCGTCGGGGCCGGAGTCGACCGACCACAGCGGCAGGGTGCGGCCCGCCGCGCGGACCCGGATGGCCGGCTGGCCGGAGCCGACCTGGCTGCCCGGGTCGGCGTACCGGGCCCGCGCGCAGCGCGCGCCCAGCCCGACGCCCGGGTCCTCCGAGACCAGGGTGACCTCCACGGGACCGTCCAGGTCGCTGGAACCGACCGTCGTCGTGACGGTCGCGACCGCCCGGTCCACCGACGCGACACAGCCGAAGTCCGCGATCGTCCAGCCCGGGCTCATCGGCCACGGCAGGTAGGTCGGCAAGTCCGCGGCGAGACCGACGAGCTCCGCGAACGACGTGTAGTCGACGTCGCCCGGGCGCCACAGCGGGTCCACCCGGCCGTGGACCGCGCACGACCACGCTCCGTCCGTCTTCGTGAAGGCCGACGTGCAGCGTGGGCATGAAGCCTCGAGCGACACGACCCGAGAGTAGTGCTCAGGAGTTCCAGCGCGCCACGGCCGGTTGGTCGTGCTCGTGGCCGAGCACCGAGATCGTCGTCGGGTCGAGCTTGAGCAGCCGTCCGCCCGTCACCTGGAGACCCAGCCAGCGCATCCCGAGCGCGCGGGAGGCGTGGCCGTGCCCGAACACGAGCACCCGGCCCCCGAGCATCCGGGTCCGGGCCAGCACCAGGTCCAGGCGCCGCCCCACGTCGTCGGCGCTCTCCCCTCCCGGGCAGGGATGGCTCCACACCGTCCAGTGCGGCACCCGCTCCCGGATCTCCGGAGTGGTCAGGCCCTCGTACTCGCCGTAGTCCCACTCGGTCAGCCCCTCGACGACCTCGGCGCCGCCGAACCCTGCCAGCTTCGCGGTGCGCCGGGCCCGCTCCCGCGGGCTGCAGAGCACGAGGTCGAACGCCGTCGCCTTCAGCCGCTCCCCCACCTCCCGGGCAGCGGCCTCGCCGGCTTCGGTCAACGGCACGTCGGTGTGCGACGTGTGCCGGCCGAGGCGGCTCCACTCGGTCTCGCCGTGGCGCACCAGCCACAGCTCGGTGAGCGGCGCCGGGCCGGAGGACGATGCCGGGTGAACGACCTTCATGCGAGGACTCTTCTGCGATCATCAGCCGGTGACAAGCCCCCTCGTCGAGATCGACACCACTCTTCGCCGGGCCCGCCTCGCGACCGCGGCCGCGTTCGCCACCCAGGGCCTGGTCTTCATCAGCCTCACCACCCGGCTGCCGGACTTCTCCGACCACTGGGACCTCGACGACACCGAGCTGTCCGGCCTGCTGCTGATGATGGTGCTGCTGGCCGGCGTCGGGTCCGTCATCGCCGAGCAGCTGGCGAAGCGGCACGACTCGGCGACGCTGCTCCGGGCGGGGCTGGTCGTGATCGCGGTCGGCGTACCGGTGCTGGCGCTGGCGCCCGCGTTCGGCTTCTTCGTCGGCGGCCTCGCCTGCTACGGCGTCGGGCTCGGCATGGTCGACGCCAGCACGAACATGCAGGCGGTGGCGCTCGAGCACCGGTACGGGCGACCGATCCTGCCGTCGTTCCACGGCGCCTGGACCCTGGGTGGCCTGATCGGCTCGGTGATCACCCTGGGCACGTCCTCGTTGCCGCGCGAGACCGTCGCCGTGCTCGCACTGATCCCGCTGGTGGTGGCGACCCGGCCGTTCCTGCGCCGGGTCGGCGACCCGGTCGCGTCCGGGCCGAAGGTCGCGGTGCCGTGGCGCCCCATCCTGCTTGTCGGACTCGGGATGGTCATCTTCTACATGGTCGACACGGCCGCGTTCACCTGGGGACCGACGTACCTGGACCACGTCTTCTCGACCCCGGAGTCGCTGGTGGCGCTGGCGACGTTCCCCTACCTGCTGGCCAGCGGCACCGTCCGGCTCGCCGGCGACAACCTCGTCAGCCGGTACGGCGCCGTGCCGGTCCTGCGCGTCGGTGCCGTGATCGGATGCCTCGGTCTCGCGATCATCGTGTTCGCCCCGGTCTGGCCGGTTGCCGTCCTCGGCTTCCTGGTGGTCGGCGGCGGTGTCGCCGTCGTCGCCCCGCTCAGCTTCTCCGCCGCCGCCCGGATCGCCGGAGCGGGCGGCGACCAGGACCCGGTCGCCCGGCAGGCGCGGGTGGACGCGGTGATCGGCCGGTTCAACCAGTTCAACTACGTGGGCTCACTGCTGGGCGCGGTGATGACCGGGCTGGTCGGAGCCGGCGACCTGCGGATCGGCTTCGCCGTCCCGATGGTCCTGGTGCTGGCACTGGTGCCGCTGGCGAGCGCGTTCGCGCCGCGGGCGGCACCGCTCTAGGAAACCCTCGCTCAGGAACCCCCGCCGCCGGCCTTGCGGCGGTGCATCTTCGGGCCTCCGCCGACGACCTCGGAGCCGTGCGCCTTCTCCTTGAGCGCGCTGCCCTCCGGGACGCCGCGGTCGTTGGCCTTCTTGCGGTCGAGCGCCTCGCGCATCTTGGCCTTGAGGTCGTCGTTGGCGTGGTTGTCGTCCGTCATGGCACAGCTCCTCCGTCGCGGCGTGACCTCCACCTTGGCACCCGCCGCTCCCGGGCGTCGACCCGGTTTTCGGAGAGATTCGGTACCGATTCTCCTAATCGCGTGACAAAGCCCGCCTTTTCGGATCTCATCTTCAGTTGTCGCGCGCCGATCGGGCGCGCGACGTTTTCTCTCACCGGCTCGGAGGCCACACCGTGAAGTTCCGCCCCACCCACCTGCTGCTGCCCCTGGTGGCCGCCCTGACCTTCGGCACGCTGGCGCCCGCCGAGGCCGCCGCTCCGACCGACCCGGTGACCGGCCTCGCCATCACGCAGTCGCAGGGCCCGGGTCACACCTGGAAGATCCACGCGTCCTGGGACGCCGCCACCGACCCGGCAGTCACCGGCTACCGCGTCTGGCTCTCCGACAGCCCGACCCTGCCCAGCAGCTTCGACTACGACCACGCCAACACCTCGGGCACCTCGGTGGACCTCGAGAGCGGTGACCTGATCGCCGGCGGGTCCTTCTACGTGATCGTGAAGACCCTCTCCCCGGCCGAGGGCGATCCGGCGCCCAAGGACTTCGCCCCGATCGCGCTGGACACCACCGGCCCGACCGGCAGCTACACCCTCAACCGCACCTCGGGCTACCTCGATGTCCCGCCGGGCGGCGACGTCTTCGAGGACGACCTGCGCGCCGACTTCCGGATCAGCGAGACCGTCACGCCGACCGACGACCAGCCCGGTCCGGTCAACCGCCAGGTCGACGCCGGTGACGGCACGGCCCCGAAGGCCTGGACGTCGGGCACCGCCTTCACGCTGAGCTACCTGAAGAAGGGCACCTTCAGCCCGAAGGTGATCCTCACCGACCAGTTCGGCAACGCCAAGACCGTCCCGCTGCCGACCGTCACCGTCCGTGAGGACGTCATCGGTCCCGCCGTCCGCATCACGCGACCGGCCAAGGCCACGCTCAAGTCCTCGTGGGTCCGGATCCGCGGCACCGCCCAGGACAGCGGCACGGGTGCTGCCTTCGCGCTCGGGATGGTCATCGAGAAGCGCGGCGCCACCTGGTACGCCTACGACTTCCCCAAGCGCAAGTGGCTCAAGGGCTACAGCTCGATGGCCAAGACGCTGGACAAGACCAAGGCCCACCCGGCCTTCATGACGGTCACGGCGGGCGGCAATTGGCGGACCCCGCGGATCAAGGGCCTGACCAAGGGCACGCTGCACGTCGAGGCGTTCGCCGTCGACGACGCCTTCAACTTCAGCCTGGCGCGTCCGATCACCCAGAAGATCCACTGATCCACCCCTGACCTCCGGCCCGGGCCGCGCCAGTGCGCGACCCGGGCCGGAACCATTCCTACTCCCGGGTCAACAAGCGCGATCGGCGGCCCGGATCGCGGGTGGCAGGATGCTGGACATGCCGGACCGCGCCCGCAGAGCTGCCACCAGTGCGTCGTACTCGATCACCATGCGGTTGCACACCGCGATCGACCACGGCCTGATCGGGACGGTCGCCACCGCGATCGCGGGCGGCGGCGGCATCGTCACCGGCATCGACGTCGCCGACTCCCGGGCCGACGCCCTGGTCGTCGACGTGACCTGCTCGGCCACCGACTCCGACCACGCCAAGGAGCTGGTCGACGCCGTCGGGGTGATCCCGGGCGTCGAGGTGCACAAGGTCTCCGACCGCACCTTCCTGCTCCACCTCGGCGGCAAGATCGAGGTCACCTCCAAGGTGCCGCTGCGCACCCGTGACGACCTCTCGATGGCCTACACCCCTGGCGTCGGACGGGTCAGCCTGGCACTCGCCGAGCACCCCGAGGACATCCCCAAGCTGACCATCAAGGGCAACTCGGTCGCGGTCGTGACCGACGGGTCGGCGGTGCTCGGGCTCGGCAACATCGGCCCCGGCGCCGCGCTGCCGGTGATGGAGGGCAAGGCCGCGCTGTTCAAGCAGTTCGCCGGCATCGACGCCTGGCCGATCTGCCTGTCCACCCAGGACCCGGACGAGATCGTCGACATCGTCGCCGGCATCGCGCCCGGGTTCGGCGGCATCAACCTGGAGGACATCGCGGCGCCCCGGTGCTTCGAGATCGAGGCCCGGCTGCGCGAACGGCTCGACATCCCCGTCTTCCACGACGACCAGCACGGCACCGCGATCGTCGTCCTGGCCGCGCTCACCAACGCGCTGCGCTGCGTGCGCAAGGAGCTCGCCACAGCCAGGGTCGTGGTCGCCGGCGCCGGTGCCGCCGGGACCGCCATCGTCAGCCTGCTGATGGCCGCGGGCGTCGTCGACGTGGTGGTCTGGGACCGCGAGGGCTGCCTGTCCGTCGGGGACACCACGCTCCCCCCGGCCAAGGCCGCCCTGGCGGCACGGACCAACCCGCGCGACGTCCGCGGCACCCTCAAGGACGCCCTGACCGGCGCCGACGTCTTCATCGGGGTCAGCGGGCCCGGCGTGCTCGAGCCCGAGTGGCTCGGGGTGATGGCCTCCGAGCCGGTCGTCTTCGCGCTCGCCAACCCGGACCCGGAGATCGATCCCGCCGAGGCCGACAAGTACGCCGCGGTGGTCGCCAGCGGCCGCAGCGACTACCCGAACCAGATCAACAACGTGCTCGCCTTCCCCGGCGTCTTCCGCGGCCTGCTCGACGCCCGGGCCAGCGACATCACCACCGAGATGCTGCTGCGGGCGGCCGACGCGATCGCCCACGTGGTCACCGACGACCAGCTCAACCCGAGCTTCATCATCCCCAGCGTGTTCAACCCCGAGGTCCCCAAGGCCGTCGCCGCCGCCGTCCGCGGCGATGTCGGCCACGCCCACGCCTGACCCGGAGGTAGGCTGACGCGTCGCTCAGGCACGGGCGCAGCGAGGCCGAAGGGGCACGGGTGGCAGTACAGATCGACGGTCGGGGCATCCGGTTCCCGCGGAAGGCCGGCGTACCGGGCGACGTCCCCCTCGACGTGCGCATCGGCGGCCACCGCGTCTGGTCCTTCACGGCCGGGCGCGACGGCACCGTCTCCGGGTCGGGCGTCCACGTCGCCTGGCCGCGCCCCCTGGTCCCGCTCCTCGACGGCCGCGCCGAGGTCGAGATCGTGCCGCACAACGGCGGCGACGCGCTGTTCGCCGGCGAGGTCGCGTTCGGTACGTCGACCGAGCCGCTGACCCTCGTCGACGACCTCGGCAACCCGCTCTCCCTGGACAAGGGCGGCCGCCTCCAGCGCACCTTCGGCGACTTCGCCGGGGACGCCCGCGCCGACGTCGTCGAGGCCGCCCACCGGGTGCTGCGCGACCTCGTCGAGGAGTGCGGGCTGGACGCCTACCTCTGCTACGGCGGCCTCCTCGGCGCCGCCCGCGACGGCAGGATGATCGGCCACGACTCCGACCTCGACCTGGCCTTCCTCAGCAAGTACACGCACCCGTTCGACATCATCGGCGAGACCCGGGCCGCCGAGCGCCGGATGTCCGAGCTCGGCTGGCAGGTCGTCCGGATGTCCGCGGCGAACTTCAAGATCTGGGTGCCGATGGCCAGCGGGAAGCGGGTCGGCGTCGACGTCTTCGGCTCCTTCCACGTCGGCGACCACTTCCACATCACCGGGTCCCTGCGGGGGACGCTGGACCGGGACGCGATCGTGCCGTTCGGCGAGATCGACCTGGAGGGCGTGACGTTCCCGGCCCCGGCCGACGTCCCCCGGTTCCTGGCGTTCACCTACGGCTCCGGCTGGTCGGTGCCCGACCCGGCGTTCCACTTCGACCACCCGCCGGCGAACGTGCGGCTGATGGACCACTGGTTCCGCGGCAGCCGCAACCGGCTGCACTTCTGGCAGAACTTCTACAAGGGAGCGCACCGCAAGGTCCCCGACGGTCCGTCGCCGTTCGCTCAGTGGGCCGAGTCCCGGATGCAGCCCGGCGACCGCGTCGTCGAGCTGGGGTCCGGCACCGGCCGGGACGCGGTCTGGCTCGCCGCGAACGGGCACGCGACCACCGGTTCGGACTACTGCGGCGTCGCGCGCACCGTCGCGACCCGGACCTCGGAGAAGGCCGGCGTCGGCACCGGGTACCGCAACATCAACACCGAGTCGCTGTACTCCTCGCTGATCGGCGCCGTCCGGATCGCCTACGAGTCGCAGCCCCGGCACGTCTACGCGCGTGGCCTGGTCGACGCGCTGGCCCCCTCGGGCCGGATCGGCCTGTGGCGGTTCTGCGCGATCGTCGGCCGCCGCGGCGGCCTCACCTTCCTGGAGTTCCGCACCGACCGGAACGGCCGGCTGCGCACCTTCTTCGGGCCGCACGCCCGCACGTTCGCCCGGCCCGAGGAGATCGTCGCCGAGATCGAACGGGCCGGCGGCCGCATCGTCGAGCAGGAGGTCGGCCGGGGGCTGGCCCCGCTGGGCGAGGAGGACCCGCACGTCTGCCGTCTCGTCGTGAGCTGGAGGAAACCATGAAGAGCACCCGCACCCGCGTCGCCGCCCTGGAGGCCCAGGTGGCCGAGCTGATGGGGTCGGTCGAGGAGAACCGCCGCCTCAACGAACGGCTCAGCGACGTCCTCGACGTCGTCACCGAGCTGCTGGTCCCCGCGGTCGACCGCGACGACGAGCGGCTCAAGGCCGCCCTGACCACGCTGGTCGAGAGCAAGCAGCGCGCGTAGCCGAGAGCACCGAGGGCCCCGCCGCTTCCGCGACAGGGCCCTCGCAGACCGCTGGTTGAGGAGCTCGCTCTGCGAGCGCCTCGAAACCTCAGCCCTTGAGCTTGTAGTCCTTCAGCATCGCGTTGCCGATGATCATCTTCTGGATGTCGGTGGTGCCCTCGCCGATCAGCATGAAGGCGACCTCGCGGTAGAGCCGCTCGATCTCGTACTCCTTGGAGTAGCCGTAGCCGCCGTGGATCCGGAAGGAGTCCTCGACGACCTCGTGCGCGTACTCCGAGGCGACCATCTTGGCCATGCCGGCCTCGACGTCCATCCGCTGGCCGGTGTCCTTCATCCGGGCGGCCTTGACCATCATGGTGTGCGCGACCTCGACCTTGGTGGCCATCTCCGCGATCCGGAAGAGGATCGCCTGGTGCTTGGCGATCTGCTTGCCCATGGTCTCGCGCTGCTGGGCGTAGGCGACACCGAGCTCGAAGCCGCGGATCGCCAGGCCGCAGGCGCGGGCGGCGACGTTGACGCGGCCGACCTCGACGCCGTCCATCATCTGGTAGAAGCCCTTGCCGGTCTCGCCGCCGAGGATCTGGTCGGCACTGACGACGTGGTTCTCCAGGATCATCTCGGTGGTCTCGACGCCCTTGTAGCCCATCTTGTCGATCTTGCCCGGGATGGTCAGGCCGGGGGCGGTCTCGCCGAAGCCGGCCTCCTTCTCGATCAGGAAGGTCGTCATGTTCTTGTAGACCGAGTCGGCGCCCTCGTCGGTCTTGCACAGCGTCGCGACCAGGCGCGACTGGGCGCCGTTGGTCAGCCACATCTTCGAGCCGGTGATCGAGTAGCTGCCGTCGGCCTGCTTGGTGGCCTTGGTCGAGACCGCGGCCACGTCGGAACCGAGGCCCGGCTCGGACATCGAGAAGGCACCGCGCATCTCGCCGGTGGCCATCTGCGGAAGGTACTTCTGCTTCTGCTCCTCGGTGCCGTGCTGCATCACCATGTAGGCCACGATGAAGTGCGTGTTGATGACGCCGGAGACGCTCATCCAGCCCCGGGCGATCTCCTCGACGCAGAGCGCGTAGGTGAGCAGCGACTCGCCGAGACCGCCGTACTCCTCGGGGATCATCAGACCGAAGACACCGAGCTCCTTGAGGCCCTCGATGATCTCGGTCGGGTACTCGTCGGCGTGCTCGAGCTCCTGCGCGACCGGGATGATCTTCTCGTTCGTGAACGCGCGGACAGCCTTGAGGATCTCCTCCTGGATGTCGTTGAGTCCCTCGGTCTGAGCCAGTCGAGGCATGGTGGTGCGGTCCTTCCGGTCGCGTTCGCACGCCCGCGGAGCACGGGCGCGTCAGAACATTACCCGCCAGTATTGTTCGGGGAACGTCTCCGCCGCCATGACGCCGGTCACGTCGGCTGGTCTCAGCGTCGCACGATCCGGCGGGCCCAGGGGAACCGGGTCGCGATCGCCTCGCGGAGCCCCGGAACCGGGTTCTCGGCCCGCAGTGCCTCCAGCTCGCGCTCCAGCCCGTTGCGCTCGCGGGTCAGCCGCCGGACGTCGTGGAGCATGTGGCCGATCACCGCCGTCGCCACCTCCGCGACCTCGGCCTCGGTGACCGAGTCGACCGGGCGACGCGGCGCCAGCACGTCGGGGACGCGGAGGTCCTCGACGTCGCCGACCACGTCGTACCCGTTGACCCGGATCGTCGCGATCGCCGCGTCGGCGCGCGCCCGGCACTCCAGCAGGGTGTCGTCGGTCGGCCAGTACTTCTCGCCGCCGCGGGTCACCAGCCGCTCGTCGGCGAGGAAGGTGCGGATGTAGACACCGCGGTCGAACGGCGCCTGGAAGTCGTCGTCCTGCAGGTGGGCGTTCACGCGGCGCAGGGTCTCGGCCTCGGCCAGGCCCATCGACTCGTTCGGGAAGGTCGCGGACAGGTCGAAGCTGGCCGGGTCGAGCCCGACCAGGGTCGCGAACCGGGTCCACAGCAGGTCGCGGGGCGAACCCGGCGGAGGCAGCGGCAGTACGTGCACGTGCGCGGCCGGCAGCGTCGCCGCCCAGCGCTCCAGCACCAGCCCGACGTCGAGGGTGCGCCAGTTCCACACCGCCATCGGGTTGTCCGAGACGGGCGCAGCGGCGTACTCCGGCATGGTCCGGGTGTCCCGGTTCTTCAGGCTCTCCTGCCAGCTGCCGGCGTACAGGCCGACCGGCTCGCGCGCGGTCACGACCAGGTGCACCTCGGCCGCCCCACCGTCAGGCCCCTGCAGCGCGGCGATCATCCCGGCGGCCTGCTCGGGCGAGCAGCCGGCGAAGAACTCGTGGCTGATCACCGCGGTGCCGCTCCAGGCCGCGATCTCGGCACGGAGCACGTCCCAGGACTCCCGCACGGCCGCGTCGTACGTCGCCAGGTTCGGGTCCTGCCGGATCACCCGGGTCGCCCACAGGTGGTCGCGGCGCTCACGCCCGGGCAGCAGCACGCCCTGGGCACGCATCCGGGCCCGGTCGGACCACATCACCGTCTGCAGGTAGGTGGTGCCGGTCTTGGGGAGGCCGATGTGCAGGAAGACCTTCGACGCCATGGGTCCTCCGTCAGAGCGAGCGCTCGAACTTCGCGAGCGCTTCCTCGATCCGGGCACGGTCCTGGGAGGCGACCGGCAGCAGCAGCTCGGTGACCAGGTCGACCAGCTCGGCGACGCGCACGTTGAGCTGGCGGCTCTCCTGGACCTCGGCCTCGAGGTCGGCGATCCGGGTCATCAGCTCGTCGACGACGCCACCACCGGCAGCGTTCGCGAGCTTCCGGGTGACGCGCTGGCGCACGCCGCCCTTGCCGCCCGCACCCTGGGGACCCGTCATTTCCGCCACTGCGCCACCATCCGTGCCAACGGCCGACCGGGCTCTCCGGACGCCTTCGTCTCCTGCGTGCTCTCGCGGTGAACGATAACCGCTCCCCGCGCCTCCAGCTCGGCGGCGACCACGTCCGCCGGGACCGGCGAGAGCAGCTCGGTGCCCTCCCGCGGGCGCGGCTCGCCGTCCCAGAACTCGAGGTACAGCCGGCCGCCCTCGCGCAGCGCCATCGCGCAGACCCGCCAGGTCGAGTCCCGGGACGCGTCGTTGCCGGCGTCGATCAGGTGCCGGCACAGGATCGTGCGCGGACCGGGGGTGTGCGCCAGCCGGGTCCCCTCGGCCAGCCAGGAGCGCAGCGAGTGCAGGTTGATCGGACGTACGGTCAGGTCCAGGCCCTGCGCGGCGGCGACCTCCTGGACCGCCTCCGAGGCCCACGGCACGAAGTCGAGCGCGGTGACGCTCGCGCCCTGCCGCGCCAGCCAGAGCGCGTCGGCGCCGCGCCCGGCGCCGAGGTCGACGACCTGCGCGGGGACGCCGCCCTCCCGCTCGACGAGGTACCGGGCGAGGTCGCTCGGACCGGCCGGGGGCAGCTTCTTGCGCAGCGTGCTGAACCGGCGGTCCCAGTCGTTGCGGAAGACCCGGATGCCGCGGAACCAGCCGTTCAGCCGCCGCACGGTCGTCCGCGGGGTCCCGAAGTGGAACGCCGGGTCCGGCACCTTCCAGCCGGGCCCGTACGTCGCCTCCAGGAGCTTCTCCGGCCGGGCCGGCGCCGGCAGGGTCCGGCCCTCCAGCGTCGTGGTGCCGAGCGGGTAGATCCAGTCGAGCTCGAACGGGGCGCCGATCTCCCCCATCAGGTAGAGCATCGCCGGCCGGCCGCCCACCGGCGGTGCGATGAAGCCGCCGAAGACGTCCAGCCCGCGCTTGGAGCCGTCGCCCTCGACGACGTCGACCTTGAACGCGATCCCGCTGTAGCGGTGGGTGGCGTAGCCGAGCTCGCCGAGCCGGCGCTGCAGCACGAACGACTCGCGGATCACGTCGACCGGACGGGTGTGCCGCGAGACGTAGCCCAGGTCGGCGTCGCTGTCGTGCCCGATCAGGGCGCCGTCGCGGACCGCGCCCAGCAGCGTCCCGTACGCCGGGAACGCCTCCACCCCGGCGTCGGAGATCACCCGGAGGACCTCCTCGATGGAGTCCAGCAGCGGCGCGACCTGCTCGGGGCTGCGGGTGTCGAAGGTCAGCGAGATCCGGTTCGACTTGTCCAGCGCGAGCGGCTTGCCCTCGGCGTTGACGACCGCGATCCGGTCGGTGCCCTCGCCGAGGGTGACGTCGGCCTCGTACAGGGTGGTGCCGCTGACGTGCGCGACCAGGCTGAGCCGGGTGCTGCCGTGGAGGAACCGGGTCAGCTGGCCCGGCCACTCCGCGAGCCGGCCGGCTCCGTCGGCGACCGAGTCGCGCAGCAGCCAGAACGACCAGACCCGGCGGCCGTCGAAGCAGACGTCGACGACGTCGTCGTCCGCGGTCCGGAAGGCGATGCCGCGGTCGTCGACCGCGACCGCGTCGACCTTCGGAGCAGCGGGTGCCGGCACGCGGCTCCTCAGCCCTCGACGAACGAGTTGGCGCGGTCGAGGTCGTCCTCGAAGTCGACCTCGACCACCTGGAACTGCGAGATGTCGACGGCCTCGATCCGGAGGCCGTCCTTCTCGATGGCCAGCTCGAGCCCGCGCTCGAAGTAGTCCTGGTCGTCGGCCTCGTCGAGGCGGGCGATCAGCGCGGCCTTGTCGCCGTCGGCGATGTAGTTGATGCCGACCGCCTCGCCGAGTCCGCCGACGACGGTCTTGGAGAGCTCGGCGATGTAGCCCTCGGCGTCGAGGGTGTACTTGACCTCCTCCTCGGCGACCGACGCGGTGTTGACCGCGACGAAGCTGCGGCCGGCCTCGATCTTGTCGTGGATCAGGCCGAGCACCCGCGGGTCGAAGACGACGTCGCCGTTGAGCCAGAGGACGCCCCCGGGCTGGGAGAGCCGGAGCGCCTTGAGCAGGCTCTTGGAGGTGTTCGTGGAGTCGTAGACCTCGTTGTAGACGAACGAGATGTCCGGCATCGCCTCGATGACCAGGTCGAGCTTGAACCCGACGACCGCGGTCACGAAGACCTCCTCGCCGTACGCGGTGCGCAGCGAGTTCACCGCCCGCCGCATGATGCTCTCCCCGGAGGTGAGCGGGGTCAGCGGCTTGGGGTGCGGCTTGCCGAGGCGCGTGCCCAGACCGGCGGCGAGGATGACGACCTGGATGGCCACGGGCTCTCTCTTTCACATGACGGGTCCCAGCGGGATCGCGTCATCCTACAAACTCCCGGTCCGTGCGAGAGTGGCACGGTGGAACCGGGGCAAGAGCAGGGAACCGAGCCCAGGACCGTGCTGAGGACCGACCGCCTGCGGATCCGGGACTGGGTCCCGGCCGACGGGCCGACCGTGCTGGAGATCTACGGCCTCGTCGAGGTGGTCAAGTGGCTCGGCGACGGCGACCCGGTGCCGTGCCAGACCCCCGAGCAGGCGCAGGCGTGGATCGAGCGCTGGCGCGGCCGGGACGACCCGCCGCTGGGCTACTGGGCGATCGAGGTCGCGGAACCCGGGCCGTTCGCCGGGCGCACGATCGGCGCGGTCCTGCTGGTCCCGCTGCCGAACGGCGACGGTGAAGTGGAGATCGGCTGGAGCCTGCACCCGGACGCGTGGGGCCACGGCTTCGCCTCCGAGGCCGCCCGCGCCGTCCTCGCCCGCGGGTTCGACGGCGGCCTCCCCGAGATCCACGCCGTCACCCACCTCACCAACGAGCCCTCGATGGCCGTCTGCCGCCGCATCGGCATGGAGCACACCGGCATCGTGCACACCTGGTACGACGACCCCTCGCAGCACTTCGTCCTCACCCGGGAGGCGTGGCTCGCGAGATAGCTTCCACCTCCGGTTCGGGCGCGGCGAGGATCACGGCCGCCATCCCGCCGAGGATCAGGACCAGGCCGACCAGCGCACCCGGTCCGGGGACCTGGTCGAGCCAGACGCCGGCGATGAGCGCGGCGCCGGGGATCTCCAGCAGCAGCGCGAGCGAGACGACCGTCGGCGTCACCGTGGCGAGCAGGTGGTTGAAGACCGAGTGCCCGAGGAGCTGCGCGGTCAGCACCAGCAGCACCAGCCACGCCCACTGGTCCGCGGGGTAGCCGCCCAGCGACTGGCCCGCGACCACGGCCGCGACGCCGAGCACGACCGCCGCCGTCCCGTAGGCGCCGGCCGTGTACGTCGTCGTGCTGACCCGCTGCCGGACCCGCCCGCCGATCACCGCGTACGCCGCCACCGCGACCGACCCGACCAGGGCCAGACCGTCGCCGGCGAGCGCCCGGGCCGAGAGCGACAGGTCGACGCCGGAGACGACGACCGCCCCGAACGTCGCGACGCCCACCCCCACGAGCACCCGGCGCGGGACCGGCTCGCCGCGGACCAGGTCCCAGCCCACCACCCAGATCACCTGGAGCGAGACGATCGCGGTGCTGGAGGCGACCGAGGTCATCGACAGCGAGGTGATCCAGGTGCCGAAGTGCACGGCCAGGCAGAGGCCGGCGGCCCCGATCCCGGCGATCTCCCGGCGCGCCAGCCCGCGCACCTCGTCGCGACGGGCGACCGCGGCCACCGGCACGAGCACGCCGGCCGCCATCGCGTTGCGCCAGAACGCGATCGCCAGCGCCGGGACGGCCAGCTGGGCCATCAGCGGGGCCGCGAGGGAGACCGCGAGCACGCCGACGGCGAGCAGGCCGAGCGTCGGCAGCGAGAGGGACGACCTCACGCGGTGGGCACCCGCAGCTCTCCCCGGGCGATCGGGTGCACCTGTCCGGCGACGCGCACCGTGGCCACCGTGCCGTCGGCCCCGTGGACCGAGCCGAGCAGCCGCGAGGGACGGCCGATCTCGATCCCCTGCGCGATCCCGTAGGTGTCCCCGTCGCCGAGGAGGCCGCGGGCGTGCAGCGCGATCCCGAGGCCGGCGGCGGCCGACCCGGTCGCCGGGTCCTCCGCGACCCCGGCGTCGGCGACGAAGACGCGGCTGTGCACCTCGAGCGGGCCGGTCCCGGGGACGACGGCGTACAGGTCGATGCCCTCGAGCGGGTCCCGGGTCTCGGGGAAGGTCGCGATCTCGCGCACCGAGCGCCGGCCCGGGACCGCGCGGGCGACCGCGTCCGGGCGCACCGGCAGGTAGGCGAAGCTCAGCCCGGCACCGGCCACCCAGACCTCACCGGCGAGGTCGGAGCTCCGCAGCCCGACCTCGGCCAGCAGACCGGCGACGGCGGCCTCGCCGACCGGGCCGGCCAGGTCGCGCGGCACCGCGGAGAGCTCGACGGTGCCGTCGCCGAACCGGACCCCGATGTCCCCGGCCCCGCACTCCTGGACGACCTCGTCGGCGCCGAGCAGGCCGCGTTCGCGCAGCACCCAGGCGGTACCGAGGGTCGGGTGGCCGGCGAACGGCAGCTCGCCGGCGACGGTGAAGATCCGGGTCCGGTAGCGGTCCGGGCCCAGCGGCACCGGGAAGGTCGTCTCGGAGTAGTTGAACTCCCGGGCGATCGCCAGGAGCGCCTCGTCCGGCAGGTCTCCGGCGCCGTGCACGACGGCGAGCTGGTTGCCGGCGAAGGGCGTCTCGGCGAACACGTCCACCACGTCGTACTCGAGCATGGGTCCATCCTGCCGCGTCGCCGCCGCAATCCGCTCGCACCGATCGTTAGGCTGGTGCCTCGTGATCCTCACTCCGTTCGTCAACGCGACGTCGCCCACTCGGCCTCGAGCAAGCTCGGGCACTCGATAGGCTCCGCGCGTGAGCACGACACCGACCCGCGTCTTCGCGGCACGCCTCGCCGGGCTGCCGGTGTTCGACCCGCAGGGTGACCAGGTGGGCAAGGTCCGCGACGTCGTCGTGGTGCTCCGCGCGGAGGTCCGCCAGCCCCGGGTGGTGGGCCTGGTGATCGAGGTGTTCGGCCGCCGGCAGATCTTCGCGCCGATGACCCGGGTGACCGCGATCGACTCCGGCCAGGTGATGACCACCGGCCTGCTCAACATGCGCCGCTTCGAGCTCCGCACCACCGAGACCCTGGTGATCGGCCAGATGCTCGACCGCAAGGTCCGGGTGAAGTCCAGTGGTGTCGAGGGCGTCGTCTTCGACGTGGCGATGGAGCAGGCCCGGACCCGCGACTGGGTGCTCTCCCGGGTCGCGCTCCAGGAGGGCAGCAAGGGGTTCCGCCGCCGCGGCCAGACCCACGTCGTGGAGTGGGACGACGTCGAGGGCCTGGCCCGTCGCGAGGCCGGACAGGGCGCCACCCACCTGATCGCCTCGCTCGCCGACCTCAAGGCGGCCGACGCGGCCAACGTGATCCACGCGCTCCCGCGCGACCGCCGCAGCGAGGTCGTCGCCGCGATGGACGACGAGCGGCTCGCCGAGGTCATCGAGGAGCTGCCCGAGGAGGACCAGGTCGAGATCCTCGAGCACCTCAGCCACGAGCGCGCCGCCGACGTGCTGGAGGAGATGTCGCCCGACGACGCCGCCGACCTGATCAACGACCTGCCGCCGGAGACGGCCGCCCACCTGCTGGAGCTGATGGAGCCGGCCGAGGCCGAGGACGTCCGCCGGCTGATGGAGTACGGCGAGGAGACCGCGGGCGGCATGATGACGCCCGAGCCGGTGATCCTGCCGCCGGACGCGACCGTGGCCGAGGCGCTCGCCCGGGTCCGCAACGAGGACCTGACGCCGTCGCTGGCCGCGCTCGTCTACGTCTGCCGCCCGCCGATGGAGACCCCCACCGGGAAGCTCCTCGGGATCGCGCACATCCAGCGGCTGCTGCGCGAGCCGCCCAGCGAGCTGGTCGCCGGCGTGCTGGACACGAGCATCGACTACCTGCACGCAGACGCGAGCCTGGAGGACGTCGCGGTCTTCCTCGCCACCTACAACCTGGTCGCGGCGCCGGTCGTCGACGACGAGGGCCGGCTGCTCGGCACCGTGACCGTCGACGACCTGCTGGACCACCTGCTGCCCGAGGGCTGGCGGGACCGGAAGCCGGGACGGGGGTGAGCCGATGACGCCGGAGAAGAGGCCGGAGGTCCGCAAGCCGGACCGGAAGCCGGAGAAGAAGGTCGACAAGCCGGGCGAGGACCGACCGCGCGCCCGGCTGGACGTGCCCACCGAGCTGCGGCGGACCGCGTTCGGCCGCACGGTGGCGCGCCGGTCGAACGCCGACACCGACAGGTTCGGCCGGTTCGCGGAGCAGTTCGCCCGGTTCATGGGGACCGCTCGGTTCCTGATCTACATGACCCTGTTCGTGGTGTTCTGGGTCGGCTGGAACGTCCTCGCGCCCCAGGACCTGCGGTTCGACGACTACCCGTTCATCTTCCTGACCCTGATGCTCAGCCTGCAGGCGTCGTACGCCGCCCCGCTGATCCTGCTCGCGCAGAACCGGCAGGAGGTCCGCGACCGGGTCGTGAACGAGCAGGACCGGCAGGCGAACGCCCGGGCGCACGCCGACATGGAGTTCCTGGCCCGCGAGGTCGCGTCGCTGCGGATGGCGCTCGGCGAGGTCGCCACCCGCGACTTCCTGCGCTCGGAGCTGCGCGGGCTGCTCAGCGAGCTCGACCAGCGTGAGCAGGACGCCGCGATCGACGGCGACGAGGGTGACCAGGGTCATGGCCCGGGAGCCGGGCAGCGGTCGGACGGCGCCTAGCCAGCACGTACCCTGGACCGCATGAGTTCCCCTGTCCTCGAGCAGATCCAGGCCGCCCTGGCCACCGTGCAAGACCCGGAGATCAAGCGCCCCATCACCGAGCTCGGCATGGTCGAGTCCGTCGAGATCGACGACACCGGCAAGGTGGACGTCAAGGTGCTGCTGACCGTGGCCGGATGCCCGCTCAAGGACACCATCACCCGTGACGTGAACGCCGCCGTCGGCCAGGTCGCCGGCGTGACGGCGGTCGACCTGGAGCTGGGCGTGATGACCGCCGAGCAGCGGGCCGGCCTCAAGGAGGTCCTCAGCGGCGGCCAGGCGAGCCGGGACATCCCGTTCGCGAAGCCGGACTCGCTGACCAAGGTGTACGCGATCGCCTCCGGCAAGGGCGGCGTCGGCAAGTCCTCGGTGACCGTCAACCTGGCGCTCTCCCTCGCCGCGCAGGGCCTCAAGGTCGGCGTCGTCGACGCGGACATCTACGGCCACTCGGTGCCGGCGATGCTCGGCGTCGCGGACACCCGGCCGACCCAGGTCGACGACCTGATCATGCCGGTGCCGACCGCGAGCGGCGTCTCGGTGATCTCGATCGGCATGCTGAAGCCGCGCCGCGACCAGGTCGTCGCCTGGCGCGGACCGATGCTCGACCGGGCCCTGGTCCAGATGCTCGCCGACGTCTACTGGGGCGACCTGGACGCCCTCCTGCTCGACCTTCCGCCGGGCACCGGCGACATCGCCATCTCGCTGGGCCAGCACCTGCCGAACGCCGAGGTCATCGTGGTCACGACCCCGCAGGAGGCAGCCGCCGAGGTCGCCGAGCGCGCCGGCACGATGGCCTCGATGATGCACCAGCGGGTCATCGGCGTGATCGAGAACATGAGCTTCCTGCCCTGCCCGCACTGCGCCGAGGAGGGCACCGAGCACCGCCTGGAGATCTTCGGCTCCGGCGGTGGCGCCCGGGTCGCCGAGACCCTGAGCCAGCGCTTCGGGTACGACGTGCCGGTGCTCGGCGAGATCCCGATCGACGTCTCGCTGCGCGAGGGCGGGGACGCCGGCAAGCCGGTCGTGGAGGCCGACCCGACGTCCGCAGCGGCGAGGTCGCTCACCGCGATCGGGACCAGGCTCGCCGGCCGCGGCCGCGGTCTCGCGGGCATGCAGCTCGGCCTGACGCCGAGCTCGAAGTTCTGAGACCGGGACCGGAAGCCTGACCGGTTTCGGCCTGCCCTCCTAGACTCGCGACATGTTCGGAATCGGTCTGCCGGAGGTGGCGGTGATCCTCGTCGTGGGGATCATCGTGTTCGGGCCTGACCGGCTGCCGGACTACGCCCGCCAGGCGGGCCGGATGGTGCGCCAGCTCCGCCAGTTCGCCCAGTCGGCGCAGACCGACCTCCGCAACGAGCTGGGCCCGGAGTTCGCCGACCTCAAGCTGAGCGACCTGGACCCCCGCGAGATGATCCGCAAGCACGTCCTGGAGGGCATGGACGACGAGTCGGTCTCCAAGCCGGTGCCGTCGCTGGACGTCCTGGGCCCCGACGAGCAGCCGCCGTACGACATCGACGCCACGTAGAGGTAGCCCCGTCAGCCGACCTTGGCCTCTAGGCCGACCTCGATCGTGATGGTCTTGCCGCCGCGCTTGACGGTCAGCTTCACCTTCTCGCCGGGCTGGTGGGAGCGGACGGCGACGACGACGTCGCTGGAGCCGGAGACCGGCTGACCGTCGACCTTGGTGATCAGGTCGCCGACCTTGAGGTCGGACTTGCTGGCGGGGCTCCCGGCGCCGATGCTCTCCACGGTCGCCCCGTCGAGCTTCGCCGTCCCCTTCACGTTCGCGCCGATCACGGGGTAGAGCGCCTTGCCGGTGCGCAGGATCTGGTCGGTGGTGACCTGGACCTGCTCGATCGGGATGGCGAAGCCGACGCCGATGTTGCCGCCCTCGTCGGAGGTCGACGACGAGCCGAGCGAGGCGATCGCCGAGTTCACGCCGATGACCTCTCCCTGGAGGTTCACCAGCGGGCCACCGGAGTTGCCGGGGTTGATCGCGGCGTCGGTCTGCACCGCGTTGATGTAGGAGGAGTCGGAGCCGTCGCCGGTGGTCACCGGCCGGTTGACCGCGCTGATGATCCCGCTGGTCACCGTGGCCGAGAGCCCCAGCGGCGAGCCGAACGCGACGACGGTCTCGCCGACGTGCATCTGGTCGGCCGACCCGATGGCGGCGGGCTCGATCGACTCGGCGCCGTCCACCTGGAGCACCGCGATGTCGTAGACGGCGCTGCGCCCGACCACCTTGGCCGACATGTGCCGGCCGTCCTGGTCGATCACGTCGATCGGGCCGTCGTCGGAGGCGGCCTCGGCGACGACGTGGTTGTTCGTGATGACGTGGCCCTGCTTGTCGAAGACGAAGCCGGAACCGGTCGCGCCCTGGGCCTTGCCCTTGTACTCGGCGACGATCTGGACCGTGCTCGGCAGCACCTTCGACGCGACCGACGCGACGCTGGCGTTGTCGGCGGGCAGCGGGGCCGCCGTCCGGCGCTCGACCTTGAGCACGCCCGCGGAGCCGGTGCTGTCGTCGCCGGAGACGAGCTGGGCGCCGACGACGCCGCCGACGACGCCGAGGACGAGCGCGAGCGCGCTGATCAGCGGCCAGGTCCAGCCGGGCAGACGGCCGCGGCTCGGCTCGGAGGCCTGGGTGGAGGCCTGGGTGGAGGCCTGGTCGGAGGCCGGGGTGGTGACCGGCGGCTGCACGGGCGGCGGGACGTAGCCGCTGCCGGGCTGCCCGTACGCCGGAGAGGCGGGCGGGTAGGCCGGGGCGGCCTCGACCGCGGGCGCCTCCGGGTACTGCTGGTACTGGGGGTAGGCGGCCGACGGAGGGGTCGGAGGCGTCGGCGGGGTGAACGCAGCGGGCTCGGCCGGCAGCTCGGCCGTGGGCTCCGGGGCCGGCAGCGGGGTCGTCGGCTCAGTGCCCGGGTCGTTGTTCTCGGTGTCGCTCACGGACCTATCTTGACGTACGGCCGAAAGCGGCGTCGTCGACGTCGGCGGTCAGCCCGGTCCCCGGCTCGTCCCGCGCCGGGGACTGGCTGATCCTCGCCGGACCCACGACGGGTCCGCGGCCCGGGACCTCCCCCCGCCCTGCGGGCGGGGAGCTGATCGCGACCATCGCCAGCACGGCGATGCCGACCGAGCCTGCCCCGACCAGTGCGGCCGAGGTACGGCGCCGGGTGGATCGGCGCTCGATCTCGTCGACGACGGCCCACGCGTCGACGTCGTACAGGTTGCCGATCAGGCCGGCAGGGGCGGTCAGCGCGGCCTCCGCGCCGACGGGTCCGTTCAGTCCGGCCACGCGCCGCTTGACCCAGCCCTCCCGCT
This sequence comes from Marmoricola sp. RAF53, assembly GCF_052114005.1. Taxonomy (NCBI): domain Bacteria; kingdom Bacillati; phylum Actinomycetota; class Actinomycetes; order Propionibacteriales; family Nocardioidaceae; genus Marmoricola; species Marmoricola sp. RAF53. The sequence goes on from NZ_JBFRDX010000003.1 coordinate 53,147, forward strand.
CGACCAGCCGGCGGCAGCCGGGGCAGCCGAGGACGTGGTTCCAGGCGCGCTCCTCGTCCGCGGCGGACAGCTGGCCGTCGACGAGCGCGGACGCGTGCGACCCGATGTGGCCGTGCAGCTTGATGATCACCGGGCCCCCCTCACCGGACGGCGTGCCCCGCGAGACGGGGACCGGAGACCCGGACCCGGCCGGCGCTGGGCGCGCGGTGCGCGAGCGCGTTGCGGAGCAGGGCGCGGCCGCGGTGGATGCGGGATCGGACGGTGCCCATCTTCACGCCGAGCACGTCGGCGATCTCCTCGTAGCTGAGGCCCTCGACGTCGCAGAGCACGACGGCCGCGCGGAAGTCCGGCGGCAGCGCCGCGAGCGCGGCCTCGACGTCGGCGTCGAACATCTGGTTCACGTACGCCAGGTCCGGCGTGGGGACGGCGCTCGGCAGCCGGTTGTCGGCGTCCTCGGGCAGCGCGTCGAACCGGATCCGGCTCTTCCGGCGGGCCGCGTCGAGGAAGAGGTTCGTCGTGATCCGGTGCAGCCAGCCCTCGAACGTGCCGGGGGTGTAGGTGTGCAGCGAGCGGAAGACCCGGACGAAGACCTCCTGGGTGAGGTCCTCGGCGTCGTGGGCGTTGCCGGTGAGCCGGTAGGCCAGCCGGTAGACGCGCGCGGAGTGCTGCTCGACGATCTCGTCCCAGGACGGAACACCGGCCTGGACGGCTTCGGTGGTGGACTCGCTCACGGCGGACTCCTTGTTCCTGCGCGGATCGGTACGACGGACGATCAACCTGCGGACCTCCACGCTAGGAACAGAACTTGAGAGACGGCTGAGACCGCCCTGAGGGGCGGCTGCCAATCGGCACCGGCCGGTTCGGCACGCTCCACGTGGGGTGAACGCCCGGGGCCGCCGAACTGTTCCCGGGGCGCGCCCCCGCGACGACCACGTCCGGCGGCGGTACGCTCCCCCAAAGTCACGAGGAGGCCCACCATCGTCACCGCACCCAAGCCCGCGAGCTGGACCTGGTCGGAGCAGTACGTCGCCGAGGACGAGGTCCTCGCGAACGCGCGCGCCCGCGCCGAGGAGGTCGGTGTCGCGCCGATCGGCTCCGGGGGCGGCGCCGCGCTGCGCTTCCTCGCCTCCGTGCTCGACGCCCGCGCCGTGGTCGAGATCGGCACCGGGACCGGCGTCTCCGGGCTCTGGCTGCTCCGCGGCATGCGCCCGGACGGCGTCCTGACCTCGGTCGACACCGAGGCCGAGCACCAGCGGCTCGCCAAGGAGACCTTCACCGAGGCCGGCATCGCGTCCCAGCGCGCCCGCCTGATCCCGGGCGCCGCGCTGGAGGTCCTCCCCCGGCTGACCGACGGGCACTACGACATCGTCTTCGCCGACGGCGACAAGCAGGAGTACCCGGACTACCTGACCGAGGCACTCCGGCTGCTCCGTCCCGGCGGCGTCGTGGTCTTCGACAACGCGCTCTGGCACGACCGGGTCGCCGACCCGGCGCAGCGCGACCCCGACACCGTCGCGATCCGCGAGCTCGGCCGCGCGGTCGCCGAGAACGAGTCGCTGGTCCCGGTGCTGCTGCCGGTGGGCGACGGTCTGCTGTTGGCGAAGAAGGTCTGGCTCCCCGAAGCCTGAGCGTCCAAGCGCGGCACCTGGCTCGACACCCAGGTGGCGTGAGCTCAGGCGAGCGGGACCTGCCACTCCAGCAGCGTCCCGTGCGGCTCCTCCGAGGTGATCGCGAACCGGCCGCCCAGGTCGGTGGCGCGGCGGCGCACGTTGCGCAGGCCGCTCTCGCTGCGCGCGTCCGGGATGCCGCGGCCGTTGTCGGAGACCCGCAGCGTCAGCCGGCCGTCGGCGACGTCGACCTCGACCACGCACGCGTCGGCGTCGGCGTGCCGGGCCACGTTGGACAGCGCCTCCCGCAGAGTGGCGACCAGGTGCTCGGCCACCGGGCCCGGCACCTCGCTCTCGACCTCGCCGCGGAGCCGCACGAACGGCGTGAAGCCGAGGACGGGGACGTACTCCTTGGCCAGCGCCCGGATCTCGCTCTTCAGCGAGGAGCCGTCGACCCGCTGCAGCTCGAAGATCGTCGACCGGATGTCGCGGATGGTGGTGTTCAGCTCCACGACGATCTCCTCCAGCCGCACCTTCACCTCGTCCACCAGCACCTGCCGGCGCAGCCCCTGCAGCTGTAGTGCGGCCGCGAAGATCCGCTGGATGACCGAGTCGTGCAGGTCGCGGGCGATCCGGTCCCGGTCGGCGACGAGCATGTGCTCCTGCCGCTCGAACAGCCCCTGGGTGCGGTCGAGGGCGAGGGCCGCCTGGTCGGCGTACGCACGGAGCAGCGCGGTCCAGGCGTCGGTGACCCCGCCGCCGGAGTCGTCCAGCAGCACGATCAGCGAACGCCCCGGGACCAGCCGGGACGGCAGCGGGACGACCACGACGGTGCGGCCGACCGCCTGCCCGACCCGGAGCTCGCCGGTGGCCACCGCCTCGACGACCAGGGCGTCGGACTGCTGCCGGGCGGCGGCCAGGGACGACTCGGAGATGCGGACCCGCCGACCGCCCGGACTGCAGTGCTCGATGAGCACCTCCTCGCCCTCGGTCCCGATCACGGCGACCAGGAGCGCGCCGGCGACCTCGCAGAGGCCGGAAGCGACCCGCCGCAACGCCCCGGGGACGTCGTCGGAGTCCTCGAGCGCGTGCGACAGGGCCAGGCTGGCGGCCAGCCACTCCCGGCGCTGTTCCCCGAGCAGCTGCGTGCGCGCGGTGCCGATCACGAAGCCGGCGAGCTGGGCCAGGATCACCACCAGGGCCTCGTCGCGCTCGGTGAAGTCGGCGCCGTCGGCCTTCTCGGTCAGGTAGAGGTTGCCGAGGACGTCGGCCCCCACCCGGACCGGCACGCCGAGGAACGTCTTCATCGGCGGGTGGTGGGCCGGGAAGCCGAGCGCCTGCGCGTGCTCACCGAGGTCGCCGAGCCGGAGCGGCCGCGGGTCGTCGACCAGCAGCCCGAGGATCCCGTGGCTCGTCGGCAGCGCCCCGACCAGGGCCATCTGCTCGTCGTCGAGGCCGTGGATGACGAAGTCGGCGAGGGTCCCGGACTCGTCGAGCAGCCCGAGGACGCCGTACCGGGCGCCGGTGAGGTCGCAGCACGTCGCCACCAGCCGGTCCAGCGACCCGCGGAGGTCGAGGTCCTGGGTGATCCGCAGCAGCGCGTCGATGACGTCCTGGGAGTCGACGTCGACGCGCGCCTTCGACGTCTCGCTCACCCGGCCCAGCGTAGTGACGCCGGCCACCGGCGGACAGGTCGGCTCAGTCCGCCAGCGTCTCGTTGAAGCGGGCGAGGCCGTCGGCCAGGGCGCGGACCTCGGCGGGGTCCCAGCCGTGCAGCCGGGCGTCCAGCACGTCGCGGCGCCACTCCGCCATCTCGGCGAGCCGGGTCCGGGCCAGCGCGGTGACCGCGAGGATCGAGGCGCGGCCGTCGTGCGGGTCCGGGTTCCGCTCGATCAGCCCGAGCTCGAGGAGCTGGTGGACCAGCCGGCTGACCGAGCCCTTGTCGAGCGCGAACGTCTCCGCCAGCTCGCCGGCCCGCCGCGGACCGTGGTCGGCCAGCGTCAGCAGCAGCGAGTACGACGTCGCGTTCAGCTCGGGGTGGATCATCGCGGCCCGCTCGGCGATCCCGCGCCGGACCCGGCGCAGCAGGATGCCGATCTCGTGCTCGAGAGTCCGCATCGCCTCGTCGCGGGTCTCCGCGTTCATCTCATCCCACCGTCACCGTCTCGTCGAGCTGCTCGGCCGCCCCGGCGGACGGCGCGTCGAGCGTAGTGCGCAGCGGCACCTCGCGGATGAAGAGGACCGCGACCAGGGCCGCGACGGCGAACGGCGTGGCCACCAGGAACAGCTCGCCGGTGGAGGCACCGAAGGCGTGCTCGAAGATCGCCCGCACCGGGCCGGGCATCGCGGAGAGGTTCGGGATCTGGTGGCTCTGGGAGGCGTCCGGGTGGATGCCGATCCGGGTCAGGCCGGAGGTCACCTTGTCCGCGACCTGCGCGCTCAGCAGCGCGCCCAGGGCCGAGACGCCGACGGAACCGCCCATCGACCGGAAGAACGCGACCAGCGAGCTCGCCGCGCCCATCTCCTCCGGCGCGGTGTTGTTCTGCACCGCCAGGATGAGGTTCTGCATCGTCGCCCCGAGACCGACGCCGAGGACGGCCATGAAGCCGCCGACGACGACCAGGGAGGTCGTCTCGTCGATGGTGCTCAGCAGCGCGAGCCCGGCGACGACCAGGACCATGCCGCCGACCAGGAAGCCCTTCCACCGGCCGGTGCGGGTGATGATCCGGCCGCTGACGATGCTGGAGACGAGCAGGCCGCCGACCATCGCGATCGACATCAGGCCGGCGTGCGTCGGGCTCATCCCGCGGGCGATCTGGAAGTACTGCGAGAGGTAGACGGTGGCGCCGAACATGGCGATGCCGACGAAGACGCTGGCGATCACCGACAGGCTCGTGGTCCGGTCGCGGAAGAGGTGGATCGGGATGATCGGCTCCTTGGCGATCTTCGCCTCGACGAAGACCGCGGCACCGAGCAGGGCAACCCCGAGGGTGACCAGCTCCCAGCTGGTGGTCGAGCCCCAGGCGAACTCGTTGCCGGCCAGCGAGACCCAGATCAGCAGGGTGGAGACACCGGCGACGATGAGGCCCGCGCCGAGGAAGTCGATGTTCACCTCGCGGCGTACGACGGGCAGGTGCAGGGTCTTCTGCAGCACGATGAAGGCGATCAGCGCGATCGGGATGCCGACGTAGAAGCAGGACCGCCAGCCCAGTCCGGGCAGGTCGACCAGGACGCCGCCGATCAGCGGGCCGCTGACGGTCGCGATCGCGAAGACCGCGCCGATGTAGCCGGAGTACCGGCCGCGCTCGCGCGGCGGCACCATCGTGGCGATGACGACCTGGACCAGCGCGGTCAGGCCGCCGACGCCGAGCCCCTGGAAGGCGCGGGCACCGATGAGCACGCCCATCGACGGCGCGGTCGCGGCGATCAGCGAGCCGACCACGTAGATGACCAGCGCCGACTGGACGAGCACCTTCTTGTTGAAGAGGTCGGACAGCTTGCCCCAGATCGGGGTCGAGGCGGTCATGGTGAGCAGCGTGGCCACCACGACCCAGGTGTAGCCGGACTGGCTGCCGTGGAGGTCGGTCACGATGCGCGGGAGCGCGTTGGAGACGACGGTGCTGGACAGCATCGCGACGAACATGGCGAGCAGGAGTCCGGAGAGGGCCTCCATGATCTCGCGGTGGGACATCTGGCCGGTGGTCTCCGCCGGCAGGGCGGTCTGAGTCATAGTTGTATTGTGCAACCATCTAGTTGCTAGTTGCAACTATTGGTGAGGTGGATCACCGGCGGGGTGGAGGCCGGGGAACGCAGCGACCCGCAGGCGTGGGCCTCGAGGGGCCCTGGCCGGTGGACTACCGGTTCGCCTGCGGGTCGGGTGGCTGCGATTGGTTTACGCCGGCAGCCGCCGGCGTCGCCCCACGCAAAGGGGGCCGGGTTGCTGCTAGCTCGCAGCCACCTCACGCGTCCTAGAAGAACTCATTCTGTGGACCACCTCCTTTCCCGTGTACGACGAGATTACGTCGCCTCCGGCCGCCCGACAACGGGTTAATCCATCCCGCGGGCTAGACCGATCCGCGGCCGGGAACCATCCCGGTTCCCCGGTGCGACAGTGAGGTCATGGGCAATCTCCAGCCGGGGACCACCACGGACCAGCGTGACGACGCCGCGCTGGTCCGTGCGGCGGCCGACGGCGACAGCGGAGCGCTCCGGACGCTCTACGACCGGCACGCGCCCTGGCTGGTCGCCCGCCTCACCCGCCGCTGCAACGACCGCGAGGTCGTGCTCGACGTCGTCCAGGACACCTTCCTCGCCGCGTGGCGGGAGGCCGGCAGCTGGCGCGGCGACGGCGAGGTCGCGGGCTGGCTCTGGGGGATCGCCTTCCGCCGGATGGTCTCGCGGCTGCGCCGCCGCAAGGACGTGCTGCTGCTCCCGGACTGGGACGGCCAGGTGGACCACTCCGTCCCCGCTGCCGAGGAGCAGGTGCTGCTCGGTGTCGAGTACGGCGACCTCGCCGGTGCGCTGCGCCGGCTCTCCCCCGAGTTCCGCTCCGTCGTCCAGGCCGTCGTCCTGGACGGGCTGACCACCAAGGAGGCCGGCCGCCTCCTCGGCGTCCGGGAGAACACCGTGAAGACCCGGTTGCACCGGGCCAAGGCGCAGCTGCGCCGATCCGTCGCGACGACACCGCTGGAGGGATGGCGATGACGACCTGGCACACCGGCGAGCACCTGCTGACCGCCTACGTCGACGGGGCACTGGACGCGCTCGAGGGCGCCTCGGTCGAGCAGCACCTGCTCGTCTGCGCCGCATGCCGGACCCGGATCGGCGCCGTGGTCGACCCGGCCGCGCTCACCGCCGGCTGGGACCGGGTCCGCAGCGGGATGGAACGGCCACCGCAGCCGTCCGCCATCCGGCTCGCCCGGCGGCTCGGGCTCTCCGACTCCCTGTCGGTGCTGCTGGCAGCGTCCGCCTCGCTCCGCACGGCCTGGCTGTCGGCCAGCTTCGTCGCGCTGGGGTTCGCGTTCCTGGCGACCAGGCTGAGTGACGGCAGCACGCTCTGGCCGTTCCTGCTGGTCGCTCCGCTCATCCCGGTGATCGGGGTGGCGGCGTCGTACAACGCCGCCACCGACTCGCTGGAGACCCTGATCGTGACCTCGCCGTACGGGCGCACCCGCCTGATCCTGGTGCGTGCACTCGGCGTCCTGGTGACCTGCCTCCCGGTCGCGGTCCTGCTCGGGCTGGCACTGCCCGGCCCGAAGTGGGTCGCGGCCGCGTGGCTCGGGCCCGCGCTCACCCTGGTCCCGGTGCTGCTGGCGCTGGCGTCGTTCATCGGCCCGCGCGCGGCCGCGGGCGCCGTCGCGATCAGCTGGAGTGCGACCGTCGCGCTCTCGGTCCGGTTCCACCCGCCGACCTGGCCGGTGGAGACCGGCCGCCAGCTCGGCCTGCTCGCGCTCGCCCTCGTCGCGTGCGGCGTGCTGGTCGCCCGGTCCCGGGCGACCCGGAAGATCGGAGCGGCACTGTGAACGCGATCTCGCTGTCCGGCGTGCGCAAGCGCTACGGCGCCACCACCGCCCTGGCCGGTGTCGACCTGTCCCTCGGACGGGGCGTCACCGGGCTGCTCGGGCCGAACGGCGCCGGCAAGACCACCCTGCTGCGGATCGTGGCCACCTCGATCGCGCCCGACGCGGGCGAGGTGCTGCTGGACGGCCGGGACCCGCACTCCTCGCACGAGGCGCTCACCGAGACCCGCCGCACGCTCGGCTACCTGCCGCAGGAGCTGGGCTTCCCGAGCGACATGACCACCTTCGGCTTCCTCGACTACCTCGCCGTGCTGAAGGAGTGGAACCAGCAGGCCGCGCGGACCCGCGAGGTCCGCCGGGTGATCGACCTGGTCGGACTGACCGAGTGCAGCACCAAGCGCGTCGTCCGGCTCTCCGGCGGACAGCGGCGCCGGGTGGCGCTGGCCCAGGCGCTCATCGGCGACCCCCGCATCCTGGTCCTGGACGAACCGACCACCGGGCTCGACCCGGCGCAGCGGGCGAGCCTGCGCCAGACGTTGTCGGCGATCGCCGCGGAGTCCGCGGTGCTGCTCTCGACCCACCAGACCGAGGACGTGGCCGCGCTGTGCGAGCGCGTCGTCGTCCTCGCCGCCGGCGAGGTGCGTTTCGACGGCTCGGTCCTCGACCTGGTCCGCTCGGCGGAGGGTCAGGTCTGGCTCTGCGACTCGGCCTCCGACACCGGCGTCGCCACCTGGCGCACGGGCACCGGCCACCACCGCGTCGTCGGCGGACCGCGTCCGGCCGGCTCGGAGGCCGCCGAGCCGACCCTCGAGGACGCCTACCTCCTCATGCTCGGGACCCATGCTCCGGCTGCCCTGCCCTGACCGATGATCCCAACACCAGGAGACACGTCATGACTGCAACGCACGCTTCCGTGGGCACGGGTCCGAGTCTGGGCGCGATGGCCCGCATCGAGACTGGCCGGCTGGCCCGCAACCCCTTCTTCGTCCTCGCCGCGCTCGTCACCTTCGGGCTGAGCCTGTACATGGGCCTCACCTCCACGCACGACACCCCCGGCGACCTGCTGTCCTGGACGGTGATCCCGGCCTTCTTCGTCGGGCTCACCTCGCTCGTGCTGATGGCGCGCCAGACCCGGTCGACCGAGGCCGCCGCCGAGGCGCTCACCGCGGCCCCGGGCAGCGAGGCCCGTCGTACCCAGGCGCTGCTGGCCGCCTGCCTGCTCCCGGCCGCAGTCGGCCTCGCGTACGTCGTCTTCATGATCGTGCTCACCACGATCAAGGATCCCGCGCCGCAGGAGTGGTGGTTCGGCACCACCAGCGACCTGCAGGTGTGGGCGATCCTGCTCGCGAACGCTCCGGTGGCGTGCTTCGGCGGCGCGGCGCTCGGCGTGCTCACCGGCCGCTGGCTCCGGTTCCCGGGCGCGGCCGCCGTGGTCGTGGTCGCCCTCGTCGTGGTCGACATGCTCGGCCAGGCGTTCACCGAGGAGGACCTCGGCAGCCCGGTGCTCCGGCTCTGGACACCGTGGGCCACCTGGCAGTCCGGCACGGACACCGACGGCACCGCTTCGCTCTACGGCGGCAACGCCGTGTGGTATCTCGTCTACACGCTGTGCCTGTGCGCGGCCGCGGCGCTCGCCGCGATCTGGCACGACCGGGCCGCGCGCACGACCCAGCTCAAGCGCACCTTCGTCGCCGTCGTGGTGGCCGGGCTCCTCGCGCTCACCCTGGCGATGACGACCGGCCACAGCGACAACCGTGTCTCCGACCCGGTGCCGTGGATGGTCGGGTGAGGACGATGCACCTCTGGTACGCCAGGCGCGCGATCCCGTGGATCCCGTTCCTGGCGTGCCTGCTGGTCGCGTCGGCGGCCTTCGCCGCGGCAGCCGTCTGGCCGGCACTGGCCGCTGTCTTCCTGCCCGGGACCCTGGCGGCGTCCGCGGCGGCCCCCGGGTTCCTCCTCGACGACCCCGCGGCCCCCGCCACCCGGGTCACGCCGCGTGGCGCTCGCTGGGCCCCGCTCACCCGCGTCGCTGTCGCCCTCGTCCCGGCCGCACTCTGGGTCGCGGCGGTCACGACCGTGGCCCCGGACGGCGACCGGCACACCCGCTGGGTCCTCGCCGGCTGGTCCGCGCAGCTGCTCGCCCTCGGGCTCGCGTGGTGGGTCTCCCGTCGCGGCGTCGCCGCTCCCGGGAGCACGGTCGCGCCCGCGGTCGCCGGTCTCACCCTGGTGCCGATCGTGATCGGCCCGTTCGTCGGCTGGACCCCGCTGTGAGCCGGGGTCAGGCGACCGCGGCGCTGAACTGCGCGTTGTACAGCCGGGCGTAGGCGCCGCCCGACGCGAGCAGCTCGTCGTGCGTGCCCTGCTCGACGATCGCACCATGCTCCATCACCAGGATCAGGTCGGCGTCCCGGATGGTGGAGAGCCGGTGCGCGATCACGAACGACGTCCGGTCGGTGCGCAGCGCCGCCATCGCCTTCTGCAGCAGCAGCTCGGTGCGGGTGTCGACCGAGCTCGTCGCCTCGTCGAGGATCAGCAGCGCCGGGTCCGAGAGGAACGCCCGCGCGATCGTCACGAGCTGGCGCTCCCCCGCGGACAGGTTCGAACCCTCCTCGTCGATGACCGTGTCGTAGCCGTCCGGCAGCGAGTGCACGAACCGGTCCACGAACGTCGCCCGCGCGGCGGCCTGGATCTGCTCCTCGGTCGCACCGGGGCTCCCGTAGGCGATGTTGTCCCGGATGGTGCCCTCGAACAGCCAGGTGTCCTGGAGCACCATGCCGGTCTGGCTGCGCAGGGCCGCGCGCGGCATCTGGGCGATGTCCACGCCGTCGAGGGTGATCCGGCCACCCTGGAGCTCGTAGAACCGCATCACCAGGTTGACCAGCGTGGTCTTCCCCGCGCCGGTCGGTCCGACGATGGCGACCGTGTGCCCCGGCTCGGCGACCAGCGACAGGTCACCGATCAGCGGGGTCTCCGGGCTGTAGGAGAACTCCACGTGCTCGAAGCGGACCTCCCCGCGACGGGCCTCGGCGGGCGCGGGCGCGGCCGTCCCGTCGGGCTGCTGCTCGGGGGCGTCGAGGAGCTCGAAGACACGCTCGGCCGAGGCCACCCCGGACTGCAGCACGTTCGCCATCGAGGCGACCTGCGACAGCGGCTGGGTGAACTGCCGGGTGTACTGGATGAAGGCCTGCACCTCGCCCAGCGAGAGCGCCCCGCTGGACACGCGCAAGCCGCCGATGACCGCGACCACGACGTAGTTGAGGTTCCCGATGAACATCATGATCGGCATGATCAGGCCGCTCACGAACTGGGCCGAGAACGACGACCGGTAGAGCTCCTCGTTCTCCTCGGCGAAGACCCGCTCGGCCTCCGCCTGGCGACCGAACACCTTGACCAGCGCGTGCCCGGAGAAGGTCTCCTCGATGTGCGCGTTGAGACGCCCGGTACGCCGCCACTGCTGCACGAACATCCCCTGGGACCGCTTCATCACCTTGGCGGTCACGACCATCGAGATCGGCACGGTGACCAGCGCGATCAGCGCGAGCAGCGGCGAGATCCAGATCATCATCGAGAGCACCGCGAGGACGGTCAGCACCGAGGTGAGCAGCTGGCTCATCGTCTGCTGCAGCGACTGGCTGACGTTGTCGATGTCGTTGGTGACCCGGCTCAGCAGCTCGCCGCGCGGCTGCTTGTCGAAGTAGTCCAGCGGGAGCCGGTTGACCTTGTCCTCGACCTCCGCGCGCATCCGCAGCACGGTGCCCTGGACGACGTCGTTGAGCAGGTAGCCGGCCAGCCAGGCCAGCGCCGAGCCGAGCACGTAGATCGCCAGCACGACCAGCAGCACGCGGCCGACCGCGTCGAAGTCGACGCCCTGGCCCGGGACCAGGTCCTTCATCGAGGCGATCATGTCCGCCTGCCTGTCCTTGCCCGCGGCGCGGAGACCGGCGACCGCCTGCTCCTGGGTGAGCGTGTCCGGCAGCTTGCCGCCGATCAGGCCGGCGAAGATCAGATCGGTGGCCTTGCCGAGGATCCGCGGGCCGATCGCGCTGAGCCCCACGCTGACCACGGTCAGCGCCAGCACCGCACCGACCTTCAGCCGTTGCGGGCGCATCCGGCCGACCAGGCGCTTGGCGGACGGGCCGAAGGTGGAGGCCTTCTGGCCGATCATGCCGCCGCCCATCGGCCCGCGGCCGGGGCCCGGTCCGGCGACGACGCGCTCGGTCTCCTTGAGCTGCCCGGGCGCGGCCGCCGGCGCCGGCTTCGTCTCGTTCGTGCTCATGCCGCCTCCTCCGCGCTCAGCTGGGACGCGACGATCTCCTGGTAGGTCGCGCAGCCGGCGAGCAGCTCGGCGTGCGTGCCGCGGCCGACGATCTCGCCGTCCTCGACCACGAGGATCAGGTCGGCGTCCCGGATCGTGGAGACGCGCTGGGCGACGATCAGCACGGTGGCGTCCCGGGTGACCGGCTTGAGCGCGGCCCGCAGCCGGGCGTCGGTGGCCAGGTCGAGCGCCGAGAACGCGTCGTCGAAGAGGTAGACCTCGGGTCTGCGGATCACCGCCCGGGCGATCGCCAGGCGTTGCCGCTGGCCACCACTGACGTTGGTGCCGCCCTGGGCGATCGGGGCGTCGAGGCCCTCAGGCATGGCCTCGACGAAGTCACGGCCCTGGGCGATCTCCAGGGCCGCCCACATCTCCTCCTCGGTGGCGTCCGGCTTGCCGTAGCGGAGGTTGTCGGCGACGGTGCCGCTGAACAGGAACGCCCGCTGGGGCACGAGGCCGAGACGTGCCCAGAGCGCCTCCGGGTCGAGGTCGCGCACGTCGACGCCGCCGACCAGGACCCGGCCGTCGGTGACGTCGAAGAGCCGCGGGACCAGGTTGACCATGGTCGACTTGCCGGCGCCGGTGGAGCCGATGATCGCGACGGTCTGGCCCGGGACCGCGGTGAAGCTGGCGTCCTTGACGACGGGGTGGTCGGCCCCGGGGTAGCGGAACTCGACGGCGTCGAAGACGAGCGTGCCGCGCTCGGTGGTCCCGGTGACGGGTCGGACCGGAGGCAGCACCGAGGACTCGGTGTCGAGGACCTCGACGATCCGGTCGGCGCAGACCGCCGAGCGCGGGACCATCATCATCATGAAGGTCGCCATCATCACCGACATCACGATCTGCATCAGGTAGGAGAGGTAGGCGGTCAGGTCGCCGACGTGCATCTGGTCGTTCTCGACCCGGTGGCCGCCGAACCAGAGCACCGCCACCGAGGCGACGTTCGCGACCAGCATCACCGTCGGGAACATCCCGGCGAGCCAGCGACCGGCCGTGATCGAGACCTGGGTCAGGTCCTCGTTGGCGGTGGCGAAACGCTCCGTCTCGTGCTTCTCGCGGACGAACGCGCGGACCACGCGGACGCCGGTGATCTGCTCGCGCAGCAGCCGGTTCACCTCGTCGATGCGCTCCTGCATCAGCCGGAAGCTCGGCACCATCCGGGACACGATGAAGCCGATCGAGAGCCCCAGGACGGGCACGACGAGCACCACCAGCCAGGAGAGGCCGAGGTTGACGTGCACGGCCATCACGATGCCGCCGACCATCATGATCGGCGCCGACACCATCAGGGTGCCGCCCATCAGGACGAGCATCTGCACCTGCTGGACGTCGTTGGTCTCGCGGGTGATCAGCGACGGGGCGCCGAACTGCTGCACCTCGCGCGCCGAGAAGCGGCCGACCCGGTGGAAGATCGCGCCCCGCAGGTCGCGGCCGAAGGACATCGCCGTCCGGGCGGAGAACCAGACCGCGATGATCGAGCAGGTGATCTGCACCAGCGACACCGCGAGCATCAGGCCGCCGTGGCGGAGGATGTAGCCGGTGTCGCCGTTGATGACGCCGTTGTCGATGATGTCGGCGTTCAGCTTGGGCAGGTAGAGCATCGCGACGGTGCCGACGAACTGCAGCCCGACCACGATCGCGATCGGCCGCTTGTACGGCGCCAGGTAGTCACGGACCAGGCGGGTGAGCATCAGGAGTCTTCCTCGGTCGTGGAGTGGGTGGCCAGGAGGCCGTTGAGGACGGTGTCGACGATCCGCTCGGGCGACATCAGCTCGCCGTCGGTGATCTCGGCGTGGCTGCCGGCGAAGGTGAGCAGCCGGAGCACCCGGACGAGCTCGGCCGGCGGGACCCGGAGCAGGTCGGCGTCGGGCGCGACGATCTCGGTGAGGGCGTGCGCGACGTGGGCGCGCCAGTCCCGGCGGCGGTCGTGGTCGGCCTTGACCGCGTCGGGCGGTCCCATCATCCCGAGCGCGCGGATCAGGCCGAAGGAGGAGACGAACCGCTCCTGCATCAGCCGGGTGACCTCGACGAGGCGCTCGCGCAGCGGGAGGCTGCGGTCGACACCGTCGAGCACCTCGACGAACGTGCCCGAACGGAAGGCGTGGATCACGGCCTCGTCGACGAGCTCGTCCTTGCTGGTGAAGACCCGGAAGATCGTGCCTTCGGCGACGCCGGCGGCGTCGGCGATCTGCCGGGTGGTGACGTTGCGCCCGTGCTCGTGCAGCAGCGGCAGCGTGGCCTCGATGAGCGCGGCGCGGCGCTCCTTCGCGGGCATCGCGGGGGCTCGGGACATGCGCTCCACTCTAAGTGAGTGAGTACTCACTCACAAATGCTTTACGCCGACCGTCACTAGAGTGTCCGGTGGACCCGCCGCGTCCGCGGCAGGCCGGCACTCTCGGGAGAACTGCACATGAAGAAGCACCTCTGCTGGGCCGCGCTGTGCGCGGCAGCCCTCACCGCCGCCCTCGCGGCATCCCCCTCCGTCGGCGCCTCCGCGGCGCCCGCCCCCGGTGCCGCGGCCCGGGCCGGGACCGACGCGATCGCCTCCGCGATCGCCTCCGGTGCCTCGGACGCGACCCTGCGGCACCGGTTCGGCCTGGTGGCCGAGACCGGCACCAGCGGACGCGGCGCGGCGGCGCCGGTGCCGTCGCCGGCAGCGCGGGTCGCGGTGCCCGAGCGGGCGGCCGGCTGCGGGGAGGTGCTCCGCGTCGGCGGCAGCCCGACGTACATGAAGATGGCCGCGCCGCGGTTCTACCGCAACACCCGGTCCACCGGCGCCCCGTACTACGTCGCCGCCTCGTTCCACTGGGACAAGGGCGACCGGCTGCTGTGGAGCGGGTGGTCGTGCACCGGAGCCATCGGCGGCCGCGACGGCATCGGCCTCACGGTCGACCAGTCGGTGGTCCGGATCAGCCAGAGCCTGTCGCTCTGCGCGTACGGCGTCTGCAAGACCGGCCGCGGCAAGGCGGTCCTCGCCGACAACAACGCCCACGGAGCGTCGTACACCTACGTCGACACGGCGACCTCGCTGGGCGCCGACTGGTACTCGGGCACGATCACCGTGGGGTTCAAGTACAAGTACCCCAAGCGGTGCCACCAGGCGTTCGCCAAGTACGCCCACACGTGGAGCACCACCAAGGTCAACGGGATCGGCGTCGGCCCGTACTCGCTGAGCGTCTCGTGGAGCAGCTCCGCGCACCGCTGGGCCGTCGCGAGTAGCACCGGCCGCAACAGCCGCTGCTGAGGTCGGCGAAGGGCCCGGCCGCCGCTCTCGTCGAGCGACGGCCGGACCTCCGGTCCGTTCAGGCTGCTGCTACTGCACCGCCGCCAGGGCGTTCACGATGCCGTGGCCGTAGAAGCCGTTCAGCGAGGTGGACCCGACGCAGGTCGCGTCGAACTCCGCCGGACGGCCCTCGTTGGCGTAGCTGACCGTCGCCGGCACCGGGCAGGCGTGGTCGGTGGCGCCGTCGAGCAGGCGGGACCGGACGACGTCCGGGGAGAGCCCGAACTCGCCGTGACTGGTCTTGCCGTGCGCCGCGACGATCAGGGCCGCGACGCCGGCGGCGTGCGGGCTGGCCATCGAGGTGCCCTGCAGGAACTGGTAGTAGCCGCAGGCGTCCGCTCCTGAGACCGGCTTGGCCGGGCAGGACTTCTGCACGCCGGCAGCCACACCGGCCGGGGTGACGTTCCCGTCGGCGTCGATGGCCCCGGCCTCCTGCCCGACGTGCTTCGGGTAGGTCGACAGGATCAGGTTGCCGTTGGTCCGGTAGGACGGCGTACCGAAGCCGTCACGGAAGTAGCCGCCCGGCGCGGAGACCTCGACCTCGCCCGAGCTCGGCGCGGTGGTGTAGTTCGAGTAGTCCGCCTTGGCGCCCGTCGGGCCGATCGCGTTCACGCCGATCACGTTCGGACCCTCGACCGGCAGGTCCACGCAGGTCCCGTTGTCGATCGGCCGGGGGTACTCGGTACCGCCCGGGTAGTCCGGGCTGGAGATGTCGGTGCGCGGGTGCGCCAGGTCCTCGTGGTTGTTGCCGGTCGCGCTCACCAAGGTCACGCCCTTGCGGTGGGCGAACTCCAGGGCCCGGTTCATCGCCACGATGATCGTCTGCTGCTCGGCCTGGGCCTCCGGGCTGTCGGCCGGGTTGGCCTGGCAGTTGTAGAGCCACGGGTCGACGTAGAAGCTCATGTTGACCACGTCGATCCCGGCGTTGCCGGAGTACGTGAGCGCGTCGATGGTCGGCTGCAGGAAGAAGTAGCCACTGTCCTGCCCGGCCCGGACCTCGACGAGATCGGCCTTCGGGATGATGCCGCTCACGCCGAAGCCGTTGAGCCCGGCCGCGATGGTGCCCGCGACGTGGGTGCCGTGGCCGTCGTCGTCCTCACCCACCGGGTCGACACAGCTGGCCACCTCGCAGGGACCGTCGATCTCGGGGATGTCGGTGACGAAGTTGCGGGAGAGCCCGAAGTCGAAGTTCGGCCGCAGGTCCGGGTTGTGCGCGTCCACGCCGGTGTCGATGATCCCGACCTTGACCTTCTTCGAGCCCTGGTCGATCGCGTGCGCCCGGTCGGCCCCGATCATCTGCATGCCCCAGAGCTGGCTGTCGAGCGGGTCCCCGGCGACGGGCTTCGGCTTCTTCGGGGCCGCCTTGCTGAGCGTCCCCGCACGCGCGGCGGCGAGCGCCTCGTTCTCGACCGCGTTCGGCTTCTGGTCCGGCTGGTAGCCGATGACCCGGTCGGTCGCCACGCCGACGACGCCGTCGAGCCCGCTCGCCCGGCCGCGGAAGCCCGCGTCCTTCGAGCTGACCGTGATCGTGCCGATGTCGCTGTTGACCGAGGTGACGGTCTCGCCGGCCGCCGTCAGGCGCCGGGCGAGCGTGTCGGCCGACGTCCCGGTGGACGCGACCACGACGTAGCTGGTGTCCCGTCCGTTCCCGGACGTCGTGGAGCTGGCATCGGCCACAGACACTGTGGTGCCGGCGAACGCTGCCGTGAGCAGCAGGACGGCCGAGGATGTGGCCGCCGCGAGGTGACTTCTACGCATCGAGATGTTCCCCTCCGATCGAGGACGGGCGGCCCGGTGCCGCCCGTCCGCGTTCGAACCTAGGGCGGTTCCGGGGCGTCGCGCCAGACCTCCGGACGAGCGAAAAGTACGCCGTTTGAGGGATGCACGAACAGGGTAAAGGGGACAGTTTCCGACGGCCCGTCAGCTCACGGAGCCAGCCGCTGGACCGTCCATCCGTCACCGGCGCGCGCGTAGACCAGTCGGTCGTGCATCCGGCTCCGGCGCCCCTGCCAGAACTCGACCCGCTCGGGCCGGACCCGGTAGCCGCCCCAGTGCGGCGGCGCCGGGATCCCGCCGTCGCCGAACCGCTCCTCGGTCGCGGCGAACGCGGCGTCGAGCTCGGCGCGCGAGCCGACGACCGCGGACTGCGCGGAGGCCCAGGCGCCGAGCTGCGACCCGCGCGGCCGGGTGGCGAAGTACTCCTCGGTCTCCGCGCGCGGCACCGGGGTCGCCGTACCCTCGACGCGCACCTGGCGCTGCAGCGGGTACCAGCCGAAGAGCAGCGCGCAGCGCGGGTCCGCGGCCAGGTCGGCGCCCTTGGCCGAGTCGTAGTTGGTGAAGAAGACGAATCCGTCCGGGCCGTAGCCCTTGAGCAGCACGGTCCGCGACGACGGCGAGCCGTCCGCCGTGGTGGTGGAGAGCACCATCGCGTTCGGCTCGTGCAGCCCGGCCGCGCTCACCTCCTCGAACCAGCGGCCGAACATGGTGACCGGGTCGGCGGCCAGGTCGGCCTCGTCCAGACCACCCAGCTCGTACTCGGCGCGCAGAGCGGCCAGGTCCCCGGGGAGCGCGTCCATGCGGTCAGGGTAGGACAGGTTCTAGGCCGACCCCTGGTCCGGCCGCGGGGTACGGCAGAATGCGCCTGGGGCCACGGACGCGCGCAACCCGCGAGACGGCCCCACGATCCGACGAAGGAGTCGCCAGATGACCGAGGTACACCACGGACTGGAAGGTGTCATCGCCTTCGAGTCCGAGATCGCCGAACCCGACAAGGAAGGCTCCGCGCTCCGCTACCGCGGCGTCGACATCGAGGAGCTCGTCGGACGGGTGCCGTTCGAGAAGGTCTGGGGCCTTCTCGTCGACGGCGCCTACGACCCGGGCCTGCCGCCGGCCGAGCAGTACCCGCTGCCGGTGCACTCCGGCGACATCCGCGTCGACGTGCAGAGCGCGATCGCCATGCTCGCCCCCGCCTGGGGCATCCAGCAGACCTACGACATCGACGACGTCCAGGTCCGCGAGGACCTCGGCCGCGTGGCCGTCATGGTGCTCTCGTACGTCGCCCAGGCCGCGCGCGGCATCGGCCAGCCGATGGTCCCGCAGCGCGAGGTCGACAAGGCCTCGACGATCGCCGAGCGGTTCATGATCCGTTGGCAGGGCGAGCCCGACCCGCAGCACGTCAAGGCGATCGACGCCTACTGGTCCTCGGCCGCCGAGCACGGCATGAACGCCTCCACGTTCACCGCCCGGGTGATCACCTCGACCGGTGCCGACGCCTGCGCCGCCCTGTCGGGTGCCGTCGGCGCGATGAGCGGCCCGCTGCACGGCGGCGCCCCGGCCCGCGTGCTGAGCATGATCGAGGACGTCGAGCGGATCGGCGACGCGGCGACGTACGTCAAGGGTCTCCTCGACGACGGCGAGCGGCTGATGGGCTTCGGCCACCGCGTCTACCGCGCCGAGGACCCGCGGGCGCGGGTGCTGCGCCGGACCGCGCGCGAGCTGAACGCGCCCCGCTACGAGGTCGCCGAGGCGCTGGAGAAGGCCGCGCTGGCCGAGCTCCGCGAGCGCCGTCCGGACCGCGTGCTCGAGACCAACGTCGAGTTCTGGGCGGCCATCGTCCTGGACTTCGCGCAGGTCCCGCCGCACATGTTCACCTCGATGTTCACCTGCGCGCGTACCGGCGGATGGTCGGCGCACATCCTCGAGCAGAAGCGCACCGGCCGGCTGATCCGGCCGTCCGCGATCTACACCGGCCCGTCGGCCCGCAAGGCCTCCGAGGTCGCCGGGTGGGACGAGTCCTGGGCCTACTGAGCCGGCCTGAACCCACCACCTGCACCCGGGAGCCCGGGGACGCTACGGCGTCCTCGGGCTCTCGTGCTCCTGGTGCCCGGCCCGGTCCTTGCGCAGCCGCCAGACGACGACCAGCGCGACCACGACCAGTCCGGCCCCCACGGCGAAGCCGCGCCCGACGACCTTCTCCACGTGCTGGTACGACGCCCCCGCGAGGTAGCCGAGCAGCACGAACGTCGTCCCCCAGACCAGGCCGCCGATCGCGTTCCAGAGCAGGAACCGGCGGTAGGGCATCTCCGAGGCGCCGGCGAGCGCCGGCATCATCGCCCGGAAGAACGCGGTGAACCGGCCGAGGAAGACCGCGACGCCGCCGCGCCGGCGCAGGAAGTCCTGCCCCCGGTCGACCCGGTCCCGGTGCGCCGCGAGCCGCCGGCTCCGCACCAGCGCGGGCGCGAACCAGCGCCGGCCGACCTCGTAGCCGACCGAGTCACCGACGATCGCCGCGACCACGACCACCACCACCGCGACGGCCACCGGCAGGTGCCCGAGCCCGGCAGCGACACCGGTCAGCACCGCCGCCGTCTCCCCGGGGATGACGAAGCCGAGGAAGAAGGCGTCCTCGGCGAAGACGAGCAGGCCACCGATCACGAGGACCCACACCGGGTCGAGCCCGAGGATCCTGTCGAGGAAGCCGCTCACCGCCCCAGTGTGACGGCTGCCCCTGACACCGGCCTGACAGCGGTGGCCGCGCCGACCCCCGGGCGTAGATTGCGGCCATGACCGACAGCCCCGCCGCTGCCTTCCTCGCCCTGCACCGGCCGGGCGCCGGTTTCGTCCTCCCCAACGCCTGGGACCCCGGGTCGGCCCGGATCCTGGAGCAGGTGGGCTTCCCCGCGATCGCCACCACCAGCGCCGGGATCGCGTTCAGCCAGGGCCTGCCGGACGCCGGGATGCCCGGGCCGGCGATGCTCGAGGCCGTCGCCCGGATCGTCGCCGCGGTGGACTGCCCGGTGACCGCCGACCTGGAGTCCGGGTACGGCGACGTCCCCGGCACCTTCGCCGCTGCCGTCGGGCTCGGCGTGGTCGGGGCCAACCTGGAGGACGCCGACCGCGACGGGCTCTTCGAGCTCGACGACGCGGTCGAGCGGGTCGAGGCGGCGCGCGCCGCCGCCCCGCGGGGCTCCTTCGTGCTCAACGCCCGGACCGACCCGTACATGGTCCGGCACCCCGACGCGTTCGCCGAGTCGGTACGCCGCGCCCACCGCTACCTGGAAGCCGGGGCGGACTGCATCTTCGTGCCCGGGGTCAGCGACGCCCAGGAGATCCGCCGGCTGGTCGCCGAGATCGGGGCGCCGGTCAACGTGGTCGCCGGCCTGACCGAGCCGGTGCTCGACGCCGCGACGCTGCGCGCCCTCGGCGTCGCCCGGATCAGCACCGGCGGCACCCTGACCCGCGCGGTGCTCACCCTCGTCGAGACGGCCGGGCGCGAGATGCTCCAGCACGGCACCTTCGGGTTCGCCGCCGGCGCCCTCCCGTACGGCGACCTGCAGCGGCGCTTCGGCAGCTGATCAGAGCCGGCGGGCCAGGCAGCGGTTGAGCGGCGAGTCCCGGTAGAAGCCGAACCCCGGGATCGCCTGGTAGCCCGAGGACGCGTAGAGCGCCAGCGCCTCCGGCTGGCCCGTCCCGGTCTCCAGGATCATCACCGTCGCCCCGGCGACGGCGGCCGTCTCCTCCAGGTGCGCCAGCACCGCGCGGGCCAGCCCCCGGCCCCGGCCGGCCGGAGCGACGTACATGCGTTTGACCTCGGCGGTCGCCCGGGACCCGAGCGCCTCGACGTCGGTGCGCAGCCGCCAGGCGCCGGTGGCGACGGCGATCCCGTCCAGGTAGCCGACGAAGAAGGCGCCGGCCGGCGGTTCGAAGTAGCCGGGCCGCAGCGGGGTGTCGTCGCGGCTGCCGTAGCGGGCGACGTACTCGAGCTGGACCTCCTCCACCAGGCGGGCGGCGTCCGGATCGGTGATCGAGCAGCGTTCGATCCGCCAGCCGGCGATGACGCTGTCCATGGCCGTCCAATCCGTTGTGCCTAGGGTGGTGGGTGCTGTCAGAATAGGTGTGGCTGACAGCGTCGTCAGACCTCACCTCCGACCCAAGGACATGTTGTGAACGACGCGATCCAGATCCCCGACAGCCTCAAGCCCGCCGACGGTCGCTTCGGTGCCGGCCCCTCGAAGATCCAGACCTCGCACCTCGACGCGCTCGCCGCGACCGGGACCTCGCTGATGGGCACCTCGCACCGCCAGGCCCCGGTGAAGAACACCGTCGGCCGCGTCCTCGACGGGCTGGGTTCGCTGTTCGGCCTGCCGGACGGCTACGAGGTCGTACTCGGGAACGGCGGCGCCACGGCGTTCTGGGACATCGCCGCCTTCGGCCTGATCGAGCAGAAGTCGCAGCACCTGACGTTCGGAGAGTTCTCGAGCAAGTTCGCGAGCTCGGTCAAGGCCGCGCCCTGGCTGGACGCACCGTCGGTCATCTCCTCGGACCCGGGCTCGCGTCCGGACGCGGTCGCCGAGGCCGGGGTCGACGTCTACGCCTGGGCGCACAACGAGACCTCGACGGCTGTGATGGCGCCGGTCGTCCGGCCCGCGGGTGCCGACGCCGGCTCGCTGGTCCTGATCGACGCGACCTCGGGCGCCGGCGGCCTGCCGGTCGACCTCACCGAGTCCGACGTCTACTACTTCGCGCCGCAGAAGTGCTTCGCCTCGGACGGCGGCCTCTGGTTCGGCATCTTCTCGCCGGCCGCGCTCGAGCGTGCCGAGCGCATCGCCGCCTCGGACCGCTACATCCCGCCGTTCTTCGACCTGAAGACCGCCATCGACAACAGCCGGCTCAACCAGACCTACAACACCCCGTCGGTCGGCACGCTCTTCCTGATGGCCGAGCAGCTCGACTGGATGAACGGAGAGGGCGGCCTCAAGGGCATGGTCGAGCGGACCACCGCGTCCTCCGACGCCCTCTACGGCTGGGCCGAGCGGACGTCGTACACGACGCCGTACGTGCCGGACGCCGCGAACCGTTCGCTGGTGATCGGCACCATCGACTTCGACGAGTCGATCGATGCCGACCTGGTCGCCAAGACCCTGCGCGGCAACGGCATCGTCGACACCGAGCCATACCGCAAGCTCGGCCGCAACCAGCTCCGGATCGCGATGTACCCGGCGATCGACCCCTCCGACATCGAGGCCCTCACCGCCTGCATCGACTACGTCGTCAACGCACTCTGAGACCCGTTGAATCGGGAGTTTCGGCTCGTCGAGTAGGCCCGACTCAACGAGCCAGAACTCCCCATTCAAAGATCTTGGCGTACGCCGTGTCGCCGAAGGCGACCATCCGGGCCTCCTCGACCTCGGTCGGGGTGGCCCGGAGCGTTTCGACCGCTGCTGCGACCGCGTCGTCGAGCGGCCAGCCGTAGACGCCGGCGGAGATGAGCGGGAAGGCAACCGAGCGGGCGCCGAGCTCGTCGGCGACCGCGAGGGCGCCGGCGTAGCAGGAGGTCAGCAGCCCGCGGTCGGTCTGCCCGGCGTTCCGGTTCGGGCCGACCACGTGGATCACCCAGCGCGCCGGCAGGTCCCCCGCCGTCGTCCAGCCCGCCGCACCCGTCGCGAGGCCGTCCGGGAAGCGGGCGACGCAGTCGGCGAGGATCGCTGGCCCGCCGGCGGCGTGGATCGCCCCGTCGACGCCGCCACCACCGCGCATCCGGTTGTTCGCGGCGTTGACCACCGCGTCGACCTGCTGGGTCGTGATGTCACCCCGGACGACGGTCAGCCTCATCGCCGCCTCCTTCCTCGTGCCCAGGCTCCCACGCCGAGCAGGAGCAGCAGAACGACCCCGATCGTCAGCAGCGGGCCCGGCGAGGAGCTCGTCGTCATCGCGGGCAGCCGCCCCTCGGTCGGGTCGATGCTCGGCGTCGCGGTCGGGCTCGGGGAGGGCGCCGCGGTCGACGGCGGGCCGGCCGCCATCGCGTCGGCCACCCCGTCCGGCAACCCGATCTGCAGCACCGCGCTGTGCGTCCCCTCGGAGCTCAACCGGATCCGGTCGCCCGGCCCGATCGACACGCCCTCGCCCTGCTGCTGGTCCGGCAGGTCGAACCCGGCGACCCGGACGAACCCGGGGAAGGTCCGGATCTCCGCCGTGCCGTAGCCGCGGACCAGCACGTGACGGCCGTCGCCGAAGAGCGCGGCGTCGGTGGCGAAGAGGCCGACCTTCCCGACGGGGGTGAGCGCGTTCACCCCGGCCGGGTCCAGGTGCTCCGGGGCGGCGTACACGGTGCCGCCGAAGATGGCCTTGGTGATCACGTAGAGCCGGCCGCCGGCGTACAGCAGCGACTCGGCGTCCTGGGGGCCGTCCGGGTAGGACAGCCGGTACGACGGCGCCTCGACGCGCCGGTCACCGCGGCCGACGGGAACCCGGTAGACGGTGACGGACTGCCGGGTGGCCCGGTTGTCGCCGATGTCGCCGGCCCAGACCTCGCCGTCCCCGGCCGGCGCGAGCGCTTCGACGTCGAGCACCGCCTGTGCGTACGCCGTCCGCCCGACCGTGCGCCCGGTGGCCGGGTCGATCACGTAGAGCAGGGCGTCGTCGCCGGAGTCGTTGGTGGTCACCATCAGGGCGCCGAGGTCGACCAGCCCGCTGGACTCGTCGATGCCCGGGTCCGCGAAGGAGAAGACCACCTGCGCGGCCAGCGCGAGCACCAGCGCGACGGCGTTCACCGGTCCAGCAGCTCCGCGAGCCGGGGCCGGACGTGCCAGGCCTCGGAGAGCCCGGTCACCTCGGCGCGGGCCCGGTCCCGGTCGGTGCCCGCGGCGACGGCGCGGATCAGCGTGTTGCGCGGGGTGTGCTCGCTGCCGACGAACTCGACCACGTCGACCCGGTAGCCGCGGGTGCGCAGCAGACCGGCGCGGAGCGCGTCGGTGAGGGTGTCGGCGAACCGCTCCCGGAGGATGCCGTCGCGCAGCAGCATCGGGTGCGGCGCCGGCGCCTCCGCGTCCCGCAGCTGGCGGGAGACGTCGTGGTGGCAGCACGGGGCGGCGAGGACGAGCGTGGCGTCCCAGTCGACCGCGCGGGCGAGCGCGTCGTCGGTGGCGGTGTCGCAGGCGTGCAGCGCGAGCACCACGTCGGGACGCACCTCGAGGACGACGTCGTCGATGCCGCCGACCACGAAGCCGACCTCGTCGGCGACGCCGAGCCGCCGGGCCACCTCGGTGTTGTGCCGCCGCGACTGCTCCTTGACGTCGACGCCGACCACCCGCGTCGGGATGCCACGCACCCGGGTCAGCCAGGCGTGCGCGGCGAAGGTCAGGTAGGCGTTGCCGCAGCCGAGGTCGACGACCTGGAGCGGGCGGTCCGCGGTCGGTCGCAGGCGGTCGCCGGCGTCGTCCAGCGCGGCGGCGAGCTCGCGGACGAACTCCTCGATCTGGCGGTACTTGGCACGCCGGGTCGGCTTCACCCGCCCGTGCGCGTCGCTGATCCCGAGCTCGCGGAGCACCGGGTCGTCCTCGGCGAGCAGCCGGGCCTTCGACCGGTCGTGCTCGCGGACGGGCGCCGGGCCCGACCGGGCCTGCACCCCGACCGCGGCGTCACCGCTCTTGGTGACCCGGACCTGGATCGTCTCGGTCGCGGTGTCGACGTGCCAGTTCCCGAAGGGCTCGGCCAGCAGCGCGTCCAGCGCCGCGGCCGGGTCGTCGTGGTTCGTCGTGTGCGCCTGGGTGTCGTCGTACCGGGTGACCTGGAGGCGGCGGCCGGCCTTGAGGTCGACGTACCGGAGCTCGACGCGCTTCCACGCCGGGCGGTCCTGGCCCTTGCGGCGGCCGCTGGCCAGCGCACGCACCAGCGTCTCGTCGTCGAGCACGCCGGCGCGCACCCGGGCGAGGGCGGTCTCGAGCGGTTCCACCATCAGCGCCTACTTGAGCAGCTTCGCGACCACGACGATGAGGATGAGCCCCACCAGGGCGCCGGTGATCACCAGTCGTCGGTAGCGGGGGTTCATGGGGACGAGTCTAGGGACGCGGCGGCCTCAGGCCGCCATCGCCTCGTCCTCGAGCGCGTCCGCCGGCTCGGTACGCCGGGTGCGCAGCAGGCTCCGGGCGTCGCCGTACAGGGCGACGGCGAGGAGGATCCCGGCGATCGACATCGCTCCGCCGCCGATGAGGGTCCAGCGGGCGCCGAAGGTCGCGCCGACCCAGCCCACCAGCGGCGCGCCGAGCGGCGTCCCGCCCATCACCAGCATCATGTAGAGCGCCATCACCCGGCCGCGCAGCCCCGGGTCGGTGCTCAGCTGCACGGTCGTGTTCGCCGCGTTGAGCATGGTGAGCAGGCTGAGCCCGAGCAGCGGGGTGACCAGCGCGAACGCCACGTAGCCCGGCATCAGACCGAGGGCGATCTCGATCGTCCCGAAGGCGATCCCGGCCAGCACCACCAGGCGCGGCCGCGGCCGGCCGACGCGACGGGCGCCGAGCAGCGCACCGGTGAGCGATCCGACGGCGAGGGTGGTGCCGAGCAGGCCGTACTCCCCCGGTCCCTTGCCGAACACCTGGGTGGCCATCAGCGCCGAGGTCATCTGGAAATTCATCCCGAAGGTGCCGGCGAAGAACCCGGCCATGAGCACCAGCTTGAGGTCCGGCCGGCGGCGCACGTACCGGATGCCGTCGCGGATCATCCCCTTGCCGCGCGGAGCCCGGGCGACGGGGGTGAGCTCGGTGGTCCG
Source organism: Marmoricola sp. RAF53 (assembly GCF_052114005.1). Lineage (NCBI taxonomy): Bacteria > Bacillati > Actinomycetota > Actinomycetes > Propionibacteriales > Nocardioidaceae > Marmoricola > Marmoricola sp. RAF53. The sequence goes on from NZ_JBFRDX010000003.1 coordinate 78,414, forward strand.
CATCAGCCGGAGGGCGCCGATCACCGCCAGGTAGCTGAGGCCGTTGACGGCGATCACGATGCCGGTGGCGGCGACCCCGGAGCCCATCGCCGCGATCAGGAACCCGGAGAGCGCCGGCCCGATCACCCGCGCCAGGTTGAAGGAGGCCGAGTTGAGACCGACCGCGTTGGCCAGGTCGTCGGCGCCGACCATCTCGCTGACGAACGACTGCCGGGCGGGCGCGTCGAAGGCGGCCCCCATCCCGAAGGCGAAGGCCAGGGTGAAGACCATCCACGGCTCGACGACGCCGGTGATCGCGAGTGCTCCCAGCAGCAGCGACACCAGGCCCATCCAGGCCTGGGTGAGCTGGAGGAGGCGACGCTTCGGCATCCGGTCGGCGACCAGGCCGGCGTACGGGGAGAAGAGCAGGATCGGCAGGAACTGCAGGCCGGTGGTGAGCCCGAGCGCGACGCTGGCCTCGGCCGCGCTGCCGTGGTGGAGCTGGAGGACGAGCCAGTCCTGCGCCACCCGCTGCATCCACGTCCCTGTGTTGGAGACGACCCCGCCCAGTGCGTACAGGCGGTAGTTGCGGATGCGGAGTGCGCGGAAGGTCGAGCTCAAGCGTTGGCCAGTCTTTCGATGAGGGGGACGGCGCGGCGCAGCAGGTCGCGCTCGTCGGGGGTCAGGGTCTTGAGCTCGCGGGCCAGCCAGGCGTCCCGGCGCCGGCGGTCGGCGAGCAGGGTCTCGCGGCCCTTCGCGGAGATGGCGATCAGCACCGAGCGGCCGTCGGTCTCGGAGGGACGTCGTACGACGTAGCCGCACTCGACCAGCGCGTTGACGGTCCGCGTCATCGACGGCGGCTGCACCCGCTCGTGCTCGGCGAGCCGGCCGACGGTCGTCTCGCCTTCGCGGATCAGGACGCCGAGGACGCTGATCGCCGGGACGCTGAGCTCGTTGCCGGGCTCGCGCTCGCTGCGCAGGCGACGCGCGAACCGCGCGACGCTCACCCGGAGCTGGCTGGCCAGTCCGGTGTCCGTGCGGGTCACCGCTTCGAGGGTCGGGCTCATGTCATGAGCATAACTCATTACCCCCGCTAACTATTCCGCTGAATCCGGACTCCTGCAGCCATCAGGCGGGACTCAACGGGTTCGCGCCACTCAGGTGAGCAGGCCGGTGATCGGGTCGATCGCGAAGTAGCAGACGAACAGCGCCGAGATCACCCACAGCAGCGGGTGGACCACCGAGGTCTTGCCCCGGACGATCTTGATGAACACGTAGGTCAGGAACCCCGCACCGATGCCGACGGTGATCGAGTACGTGAACGGCATCAGCACGATCGTGAGGAACGCCGGGATCGCGACCTCGAGGTCGTCCCAATCGATGCCCTTGACCTGCTGCATCATCAGGAAGCCGACCAGGACGAGGGCCGGGACGGCGGCCTCGCTCGGGATCACGTCGACGAGGCTCGAGAAGGGCAGCGCCAGCAGGAAGAGGACACCGGTGACGACCGAGGCCAGGCCGGTGCGGGCGCCCTCGCCGACACCGGAGGCCGACTCGATGTACGACGTGTTCGACGAGACACCGGCGACACCACCGGCGGCGGCCGCGACCGAGTCGACGACCAGGATCCGCTGCGAGTTCGGCGGGACGCCTTCCTCGTCGAGGAGACCGGCCTCGGCGCCGATCGCCGTCATCGTGCCCATGGTGTCGAAGAAGTCGGCGAGCAGCAGCGTGAAGACCAGCAGGATCGCGGCGACGAAGCCGACCTCCTGGAACGAGCCGAACAGGTTGAACTCGCCCAGGGTGCCGAAGTGCGGCGTGGAGAGGAGCTTCTCCGGCCAGTCCGGGGCGTTCAGGCTCCAGCCGGTCGGGTTCTTCGCGCCGCCCTGGCCGAAGCTGCCGATGGCCTCCACGACGATCGCGAGGAGCGTGGTCGCCACCATCGAGATCAGGATGGCGCCCTTCACCTTCCGGACCCAGAGCGCGATCAGCAGGAGCAGGCCGAAGATGAAGACGAGCACCGGCCAGCCCTGGAGCGTCCCGCCCGGACCCAGCTGGACCGGCACGGTGGTCAGCGCGGCGTCCGGGATCCGGCGCACGAACCCGGCGTCGACCAGGCCGATCAGCGTGATGAACAGACCGATACCGACCGAGATCGCGACCTTCAGCGGCGCCGGTACGGCGTGGAAGACGGCGATCCGGAAGCCGGTGAGGACGAGCACCAGGATGATCAGGCCCTCCAGGACCACCAGGCCCATGGCGTCGGCCCAGGTCATCTGGGAGGCGACGGTCAGCGCGACGAAGGCGTTCAGGCCCAGGCCGGTCGCCAGCGCGAGCGGGTAGTTCGCGAGGACGCCCATCAGGATCGTCAGCACGCCCGCGGCGAGCGCCGTACCGGCTGCGATCGCCGGCAGGTCCGGATGGTTGCCGCCCCCGAGGAACTGCCCGTCGGCGTCCTTCGCGAAGCCGAGGATCAGCGGGTTGAGCACGATGATGTAGGCCATCGTGATGAAGGTGACGATGCCGCCGCGGATCTCTTGACCGACGGTCGAGCCGCGCTCGGTGATCTTGAAGAATCTGTCCACGGGCCGCAATGGTGGCAGTCCCGTTCGCACCGGCACTCGCGGGGTCCTGAATTCGGCGACCGGCTAGATTGTGCGGCATGCAGGACGAGCAGCCCCAGGTCCACGAGATCGGGAACCGCACCTACCTCGTGGCCGACGTCGAGCCCCTCGACGTCGACGGCGTCCGCACTCTCGCGGTCGGGACCGCCCTGTGGGGCCTGGCCTTCCTGATGCTGCTGCCGTTCTCCGGCCGGCTCCAGGACGACGGCCACCTGTGGTGGCTCTGGACGTGCGTCGCCGGCTTCGGCCTCGGCCTGGTCGGCTGGGACTACTGCCGCCGGCGCAAGAACGCGCGGCAGGCCGAGGCCACCCTCTGACGCTGATTCGCGTTCAAGCCTTCGCAAGCTCAGGCTCGGCGGATCAGAACTGCTCCAGGTCGTCCCGGCTGACGGTGTCGAACACCGGGTCCGGCAGCGGCGGCGGGAGCTGCTTCTTGCGCAGCTGGGCCTCGGAGTGGGCGCCGCAGCCGTGCTGGAAGGCGACCACCCGGCCGTCGTCGTTGGCGTACTCGTTGGCGCAGACGCCGAACCGCTCGGCCAGCGGACCGGCGAGCCGGACCAGGAAGCCGCAGCTGTGGCAACGCGCCGGGGCGGACTGGGCGAGCGGGACGTCCGGTCCCTGCTCGCCGTCGTGCCAGCGCTGCGCGGCCGCGTCGCGGCCTTCCAGGGAGAGCACCCGGGAGCGGCCCAGGCCGAGCTCGTCGGCGACCAGCTTCTGCTGCTGGCGCTCGGCCGGGTCGACGACGTCGTCGCCCGGGTCGCCGGCCAGGTACGTCGGCACCAGGCGCGGGTCGTCCTCGTCGACCGGGAGCACGTCGCCGGGCGACAGGTCGCCCGGCTGGATCCGCTCGCGCCACGGGACCCAGGCCGGCGCGATGATCGCGTCGTCGCCCGGGAGCAGCGCCACCTCGTCGACGGTGACGCCGTCCTGACCGGGCACGAGGGCGACCGTCACGGCCCACTGCCAGCCGGGGTAGCCGGTCTGCGTGCAGGTGAAGTAGTGGGTGAGCGCGTCGTCGGCCTCGGCGACCGTGGCGACGTGCTCGCCGACGACGGCTTCACCGACCTGCTCGAGCAGAGCGGCACGCGCGGTCTCGCTCGCCGTTGCGGCGACGTCCTCGGTCTTCATCACCGCTGGATTCTCCCCCATCAGGTCGCCCCGTGTCTCCCCGGCCCGCTCGGGTAGCCGTCGACTTGGCAGGATAGGCGCCATGGAGGGCGAGGCGAGGCCGGGCGCGGGCGACGCGACGACCGGTGCCGGTGCGCCCGAACCGGCCGAGCGCGGCGGCGCGCGCGGCGTGGCCGCGGTCGGACGCGCCACCGGCCGCGGCGTGAACTCGGCCTTCCTGCTCGCCCGTCGCGCCGCCAGCGCCGAGGGCGCCGGCGAGACCGGGCTCTCCCGGCTGATCGAGCTGCACGCGTTCAACGCCGCCGGCGACGCGGCGGTCGCGATCTCGCTGGCCGGCACCCTGTTCTTCGCCAACCCCGGTGAGGCGCGCGGCCAGGTCGCCCTCTTCCTCGGCCTGACGATGCTGCCGTTCGCGATCGTGGCGCCGCTCCTCGGGCCGTTCCTGGACCGGTTCAGCCACGGCCGCCGGTGGGCCATCGGCGGCACCATGGCCTTCCGCGCGTTCATGTGCTGGCTGCTGGCCGACGCGGTCGCCTCCGGCTCGCTCTACCTGTTCCCGACCGCCCTCGGCTGCCTGATCGCGTCCAAGGCCTACGGCGTCGCCCGGGCCGCGACCGTGCCGAGGCTGGTGCCGCCCGAGCTGACCCTGGTCAAGGCGAACAGCCGGATCTCGCTGTCCGGCGTCGTCGGGGCGATGCTCTCCGCGCCGCTGGCAGCGCTCGCCGTCTCCTTCGGGCCGGAGTGGTCGCTGCGCTACGCCTTCCTGGTCTTCGTCGGCGCCACCATCCTCGCCATCCTGCTGCCACCCCGCGTGGACGCCACCGACGGCGAGGAGGAGGTCAGCCTGACCGGCCGGCGCGAGAAGCTCCGGGTCCCACCGGCGGTCGTCTTCGCGCTGCGCTGCAACGCCGGCCTGCGGCTGGTCTCGGGCTTCCTGTTCATGTTCATGGCGTTCCTGCTGCGCCAGCACCCGCTCCCCGGCTGGGAGCACCGTTCGACGATCCTGATGGGCCTGGTCATCGGCGCCGCGGGGCTCGGCAACACCCTCGGCATCGCGGCGGCGGCGCTGCTGCGCCGGGTCAACCCGGCCGTGGTCGTCGTGGTGGCCCTGGTCGCCGACGCGATCGCGGCCGTGCTCGCGGCCCTGCTCTACGGCCTGGTGGCGGCGGTCGCGCTCGGCCTCACCGCCGGTATCGCCCAGTCGATGGGCAAGCTGTCCTTGGACGCGACCATCCAGCGCGACGTCCCGGACGCGTACCGGACCTCGGCGTTCGCCCGCGCCGAGACGCTGCTCCAGCTGTCCTGGGTGATCGGCGGGTTCCTCGGGATCGCGATCCCGCTCGAGGTGGCCGGGCACGTGGTCCCGAAGCTCGGGCTCGGGATCCTCGCCGCCGTCACCGTCGGCTGGACGCTGTTCGTGCTGCTGCGGCGTGGTGGTGGGCGCGTCGAGCCCGTCTCGGCCACCTGAGGACCTGGCTGGGGCCGACGCGCACGTCCGCTGACGCGGCCTCGGTCAGATCTCCAGCTGGTCGGCCAGGCCGCGGAGCAGCTTCGCCGTCGGCTTCGCGGTCTTGCCGTCGGGGTGGCGGCCGTCAACGGCACAGTGCCTCCTCGACGCCGGCGTGCGGCCCTCCGGGCTCAGACTTCCAGCTGGTCCGCGAGGCCGCGGAGCAGCTTCGCCGTCGGCTTCGCGGTCTTGCCGTCGGGGTGCCGGCCGTGGCGGTAGGCCTCCTCGACACCCTCGAGGAGCCGGATCAGGTCCTCGACGATGTTGACCATCTCCTCGGGTTTCTTGCGCGCCGCGTTGCGCTGGGCGGCCGACACCGAGGCGGGGGCGTCGAGGACGCGCACCTGGTGGGCCTGCTCGCCCTTGCGGCCGGAGAGGACGCCGAACTCGACACGCGTCCCGGCCTTCAGGGTGGTGACACCCTCGGGCAGGGAGGACGAGCGGACGTAGACGTCGTCGCCGTCCTCACGGGACAGGAAGCCGAAACCCTTCTCGGCGTCGTACCACTTGACCTTTCCGGTGGGCACCAGCTCGGCCTTTCTCTCCACGAATGCGAACGCACAGCCTACGGCTCGGACCCGGGGGTCCGCGAGCCGGTTGACTGCACCGGTCAGCGGAAGCGTTCCGGATCGGGCAGCAGCTCGTTCATCGACCCGGACCGGAAGCCCAGCGGGTCGACCTCCACCGCGGCGAACCCGGCCTCCCGTACGACGGACAGCAGCGCCTCGTCGGCCTGGTCGAGCACCGTCCGGTCGAGCTCGACGCGGGCGGTGTCGCCGAGGTCGCGGACCCGCAGGTCGCCGACCACGAAGCCGCGGGCGCCGAGCAGCGAGCGGACCGCTGCCTCGGCGTGCTCGACCCGGGCGAGCCGTGCCGGCGTGATCTCGACGCCGTAGGCGATCCGCGAGCTCAGGCAGGCCGCGGCGGGCTTGTCCCAGGTCGGCAGGCCCCAGCGCCGCGACGCCTCCCGCACCTGGGCCTTGCTCAGGCCGGCGTCCAGGAGCGGCGTCACCGCGCCGCGCTCGGAGGCGGCCGCGATGCCGGGACGGAACCCGGCCCGGGCGTCGTCGGCGTTGGTGCCGGTGGCGACGACGTCGTACCCGTGCCGACGTGCCAGCGGGGTCAGCACGTCGAGGAGCTCGGACTTGCAGAACGCGCACCGGTCGCCGTCGTTGGCGACGTACCCGCCGCGATCGAGCTCGTGCGTCTCCGGCGTCAGCACCCGGACCCCGAGGCTCTCGGCGAAGGCCCGCGCGGGATCGCGCTCGGCGGCCGGCAGCGCCGGCGAGTAGGCGGTGGCCGCGGCGACGTTCTCGGGGCCGACCGCCCGGACCGCTGCGGCGAGCAGGAAGGCGGAGTCCGCTCCGCCGCTGAACGCGACCAGGATCCGGCCGCGCCCGCGCAGGTCCTCGGCCAGCCAGCCGAGCCGGGTCCGGAGAACGTGCTCGTCGAGCCACTGCGGGAAGGCGGTCAGGTCGTCGAGGACGACGTCGGTGCCCGCGGCCTCCAGCTCGGCGCGGGTGCAGCCGCCGGTGAGCACCGAGACGCTGACGACCCCGCCCGCGCGGGCGCCCTCGACGTCGTGGACGTGGTCGCCGACGTAGGCGGTGGCACCGTGCTCGGCGAGCACCGCACCCTTGGCCGCGCCCCAGACCCAGCCCTCGACCACGTCGACGTCGAGCGCCAGGTGCTCGACGTGGAGCCGCGCGTTCGCGGGGAACTTGCCGGTCACCAGCACGACCCGGCCGTGGTGCGCACGGACCGCGGCGAGCGCCTCGACCACCCCCGGCAGTGTCGGAGTCGGCGGGACCGCGTGCGCCGGGTAGAGCGCCCGGAACCGGTCGCCGGCCGCGGCGATCGCGTCGGCCGCGAGGTAGGGCTCCAGGATCATCTCCAGCGGCGGGCCGAGCTTGCTGCTCATCTCCGCGGACGGGAACGCCACCCCGAGCTCGGCGCCGAGGGCGTCCAGCGTGGCGACGAATCCGGGCACCGTGTCGATCAAGGTCATGTCGAGGTCGAACCCGATCACGATCTCCCGTCCCATGCCGGACAGCGTACGGGGGAGGTCCGACCACGGCCGACCGACTTCCGGGCCCCCTAGAATTGCGCGGATGCCCACCTCCGCGCCCCGCACCCTCGCCGACCAGCTCCGCGGCTGGCCCGACGAGCGCATCGCCACGTTGCTGGAGGAACGGCCCGACCTGGCCAGCCCGGCTCCCACCGACTCGGCCCAGCTCGCCGCCCGGGCCGCCGTGCGGGTCTCCGTCGTCCGGGCCCTGGACCTGCTGGACCGGCTCCAGCTCGAGGTCCTGCTCGCGGTCGTGCAGACCGCCCCGACGACGACGCGGGCCCTCGGCGACGTGGTGCACGCCGACGCCGCCGCCATCGCCGCCGCCGTCGACCGGCTGACCGATCTCGCCCTGGTCTGGGGCACCGCGGACGCGCTCCGCCCGCTGAGCCTGGTCGGTGAGCTGGTCGGCCTGCCGCCCGGGCCGGACCCGGCGAAGGTCCCGGCCCTGCTCGCCGAGGTCGACGACCAGGCGCGCACGATGCTGGCCCACCTCGACGACACCGACGCGGTCGGCACCGTCGCCGAGGTCCGGACGCCGAACCGCGTCGCCGACGCGACCACCCCGGTCGAGCACCTGCTCGTCCGCGGTCTGCTCGCCGCCCGCGACGAGCGCCACGTCGTGGTGCCGTGGTCGGTCCGGCTGCACCTGCGCGGCGGCCGGTCGACAAGGGACGCGGTCGACGCGATCCCCGCGTTCGCCGACGCGGAGCGGGACGCGGCGCTGGTCGACCGGGCCGCGGCCGGGGCGGCGTACGAGTTCACCCGGCGTACCGAGATGCTGCTGGAGGCGTGGGCGACCCACGCGCCCGCCGGGCTCCGGTCCGGCGGCCTCGGGGTCCGCGACCTGCGCGCGGCCGCCGAGCTGCTGCACTGCGACCCCGCCGCGGCCGCCCTCGTCATCGAGACCGCCGCCGCCGCGCACCTGCTCGCCCAGGGCATGAACGACGACCTGGACTCGGCCTGGCTGCCGACCGACGCCTACGACGGCTGGTGCACCCACACCGGCGCCGAGCGCTGGCTCGTGCTCGCCCGGGCCTGGTTGGCGAACCCGCGGCTGGTCTCCGCCATCGGAGGCCGCGACGGCGACCGCCCGATCAACGCGCTCTCCCCCGGCATCGAGCGGTCCTGGCTCGCCGAGGAGAAGCGCACCCTGCTGCACGAGCTGCTCGGCCTCGCCCCCGGCCGGAGCCTCGCCGCCGGCACCGGCCTCCCCTCGCTGCTGGACCGGCTGCGCTGGCGGCACCCGCGACGCCCGACCGGCCGGTTCGACCTGGCGCCGACGCTGCTCGACGAGGCGGCCTCAGTGGGCGTCCTCGGGCTGGAGGCGCCGTCCTCGTTCGGCCGCGCCCTCATCGCCGGGGACGACCCGACCCGGACGCTGGACGCACTGCTGCCGACGCCGGTCGACCACGTCCTGATCCAGGCCGACCTCACCGCCGTCGCGCCCGGCCCGCTGGCCCAGGACTTCGCCCGCCGGCTCGGCCTGGTCGCCGACGTCGAGTCCCGCGGCGGCGCGACCGTCTACCGGTTCTCGGTCACCTCGGTGCGCCGGGCCTTCGACTCGGGCTGGTCGGCGATCGAGGTGAAGGACTTCCTCCGCGACTCCAGCCGCACCCCGGTGCCGCAGGCGCTCGACTACCTCGTCGACGACGTGTCCCGGCGGTTCGGCACCCTGCGGGTCGGGGTCGCCGAGTCGTTCCTGCGCAGCGACGACGAGACCGCGCTCACCGAGCTGTTGCACCACGCCTCCGCAGACTCGCTGAGGCTGCGCCGGATCGCGCCGACCGTGCTGGTCTCCGACGTCCCGCTGCAGGTGCTGCTCCCCCGGCTCCGCGAGCTCGGTGCCGCGCCGGTCGTCGAGGCGGCCGACGGCACCGTCCGGGTGGCGAGGCCCGACGAGTACCGGGCCCGGACGCCGCGCGGGACCCCGGTGGCCGGGCGCGAGCAGGCCCGCCGGATCGCCCGCACCTCCGCCGTCGTCGCCGCCCTCCGCGCCGGTGACCGGGCAGCCGCGAACCGGCCGGCGCGCGGACCGGCGACCACGCCCGCCGACGTGATGACGCTGCTGCGCGGCGCGGCCGCCGAGGAGCAGAACGTGCTCATCGGGTACGTCGACAACCACGGCACCAGCACCGAGCGGGTGGTGCGGCCGCTCGACGTCGGCGGCGGCCGCCTCTCGGCGTACGACGAGCGCAGCGACGAGGTCCGCAGCTTCGCCGTCCACCGGATCACCGCGGCCCGCCTGCAGGACTGAGGCTCCAGGACCGAGGGTGCCTCAGGCCGGCACCGCGCTGCCGGTGCGCCCGACGAGCACCAGCGTCCAGCACGCCCCCGCCACCGTCACCCCGGCGGCCGCGCCGAGCGCCCACGGGATGCCGGCCGCGTCGGCCAGCAGTCCGAGCAGGATCGGGCCGACCCCGAGGCCGAGGTCGAGGAAGATGCTCGCCGTGCCGGCCGCGGCACCGCGCTGGTCCGGGCTCGCGGTCGCGAAGATCGCGGAGAAGAACGCCGGCGTGCAGAACCCGACGCCGACCGCCGCGACCGCGACCCCGAGCAGCAGGCCCGCCGGGGTGGTCCAGGTCGCGCAGACGGCCAGGCCGGCGGCGATCGTGCCGAGGGCGGCCGCACCGAGCGGCAGCGGCGGCAGCCGGTCCGGGACCCGGGCGAAGACCACCCGGCAGAGGACCACGACCGTGCCGTAGACGAGCAGCGGCAGGCTGGTGCCGGTCAGGCCGACGTCCTCGGCGTGCAGCGAGGCGAACGCGAGGAAGCCGCCGACGGCGACCAGCGAGGTGAAGAAGCCCAGCGACGGCGCCACCGCGGGCCGGTGGATCAGCGGGGTCGGGGGGGTGTCCGGGGCGCAGGCCGAGCGTGTCTCCGGGATGGCCAGCGCGACCCCGGCGGCGAGCACGGCCAGCCCGGCGGCGGCCCACCAGGTGGCGGTGTAGCCGGACCGCTCCAGGACCGTCTCGCCGAGCGGCGGGCCGAGCGCGAGCCCGAGGTAGAGGCCCAGCGAGTTGTAGCTCACCGCCTCGCCCATCCGGCTCGGCGGCGCGAGGTCGGCGAGCGCGGCGAAGGAGGCCACGAAGAAGGCGGCCTCGGCGACCCCGAGCAGCAGGCGGAGACCGATCAGCGGCACCAGCCCGTCGACGTACCCGGTGGCGGCCAGGCCGGCCGCCGCGAGCAGCGCGCCCCCGACCAGCAGCGGGCGCCGGCCGCCGGTGTCGGCGAGCCGGCCCGCGAACGGGCGCAGGATCAGCGCCGAGACCGCGAACGAGCCGTAGGCGAGGCCGGCGTCGCCCTCGTCGCCGGAGACCGGTCCGGTGACGAAGAGGGGCAGCGTGTAGATCGCGACCCCGACCGCCGTGAAGTAGGCCAGATCGGCCGCCGCCAGCCCGACGAACGCGGGCGTGAGCAACCGATCCGCGTGCGGCTCCCCGGCGTCCCCGGCCCTCATCGCACCACCGTGGCACGTCGGTGCCGCCCGGGCGATAGTCACGACGGACCGGCCCCCGACCACGCTGCCCGTAAACTCAACGGGTTATGAACGACGGCCCCCTCATCGTCCAGTCGGACAAGACCCTCCTCCTCGAGGTCGACCACGAGCGGGCCGAGGAGGCCCGGCGTGCGATCGCCCCCTTCGCGGAGCTGGAGCGCTCGCCCGAGCACGTGCACACCTACCGGCTCACCCCGCTCGGCCTCTGGAACGCCCGCGCGGCCGGGCACGACGCCGAGCAGGTGATCGACGCGCTGCTCGCGCACAGCCGGTACGCCGTCCCGCACTCGCTGCTGGTCGACGTCGCCGAGACCATGGACCGCTACGGCCGGCTCCGGCTGGACAAGCACCCGACGCACGGGCTGGTGCTGAGCAGCACCGACCGGGCGGTGCTCACCGAGGTGGTCCGCAGCAAGAAGGTCGCCGGCATGCTCGGCGAGCAGATCGACGACGCCGTGCCCGATTCGGAAGGTGCCGTCGCCGTCCACCCCTCGCAGCGCGGCAACCTCAAGCAGGCGCTGCTCAAGCTCGGCTGGCCGGCGGAGGACTTCGCCGGCTACGTCGACGGCGAGGCGCACGCGATCGCCCTGGACGAGGACGGCTGGGCGCTGCGGGACTACCAGAAGCAGGCGGCCGACTCGTTCTGGCACGGCGGCTCCGGCGTCGTCGTGCTGCCCTGCGGCGCCGGCAAGACGATCGTCGGCGCGGCCGCGATGGCGCACGCCCAGGCGACCACGCTGATCCTGGTGACCAACACGGTGAGCGCCCGGCAGTGGAAGTCCGAGCTGCTCAAGCGGACCACGCTGACCGAGGACGAGATCGGCGAGTACTCCGGCGCCCGCAAGGAGATCCGGCCGGTCACCATCGCGACGTACCAGGTGCTGACGCTGAGGCGGAAGGGCGTCTACCCGCACCTCGAGCTGCTCGACGCCCGCGACTGGGGCCTGATCGTGTACGACGAGGTGCACCTGCTGCCGGCGCCGATCTTCCGGATGACCGCCGACCTGCAGGCACGCCGCCGGATCGGCCTCACCGCGACCTTGATCCGCGAGGACGGGCGCGAGGGCGACGTCTTCAGCCTGATCGGGCCGAAGCGTTTCGACGCCCCGTGGAAGGACATCGAGTCCCAGGGCTGGATCGCGCCCGCCGACTGCGTCGAGGTGCGGGTCACCCTGCCCGACGGCGAGCGGCTCGCCTACGCGACCGCGGACCCCGACGAGCGCTACCGGCTGGCGTCGTGCACGTTCAGCAAGACCCGGGTCGCGGAGCAGCTGGTGGCCAAGCACGCCGGCGAGCAGACCCTGGTGATCGGGCAGTACCTCGACCAGCTCGACGAGCTCGGCGACCACCTCAAGGCGCCGGTGATCAAGGGCGAGACCAGCGTGAAGGAGCGCGAGGAGCTGTTCGAGGCCTTCCGCACCGGCGAGATCAACCTGCTCGTCGTGTCCAAGGTCGCGAACTTCTCGGTCGACCTGCCCGAGGCCGCGGTCGCGATCCAGGTGAGCGGGTCGTTCGGGTCACGCCAGGAGGAGGCGCAGCGCCTCGGCCGGCTGCTGCGCCCGAAGTCCGACGGCCGGACGGCGCGCTTCTACACGATCGTCAGCCGCGACACCGTCGACGCCGACTTCGCGCAGAACCGGCAGCGGTTCCTCGCCGAGCAGGGCTACGCGTACCGGATCCTCGACGCCGGGGACCTGGACGTGGACGGGACGTCCTGACTCAGCCGAGCTGACCGGCGAAGAGCTGCGCGCGGAGGGCGGGTGGGACCCCGGTGGTGCCGGCGACGCGGGCCGAGCCGACCGGCGGGGGCGAGACCTTCGGGCAGCGGACGTCGGAGCGGCGGCCGGGCTGGCGCGCCGGGACGGTCCCGCTGGTCAGGTACTGCGCGATCCGGTTGTCGACGCACCCGACGCCGGAGAGCGAGCCCGCGTGCGTGGTGCCGCCGACGCCCTCGATCAGCGAGGCCGACGGGAACAGCGACCGCGAGCTGAGCGCCCCCGCGAACGAGGTGGCCGCGTCCAGGGTCTCGTTGATCATCAGGATCTTGGCGCTCACCTGAGCGCCGTTCACCGCGATCCGCGACCGGGCCGGTGCGGGCCAGTACCGGCAGGGCGCGTTGTACCAGGTGTTGTCCCAGGCAAGGAACGGGTGCTTCTTGTTGATCCGGCGGGCGTCGGCGACCTGGCGCTTCCACGGCGGCCGGAGCGCGTCGGTGCACTGGGTGGCGACGTACATCGCGTAGCCGTTGTCGTCGCCCATGTTGCTGGCGGCGTACAGCGAGAACATCGCGCCGCCGAGGCCCTGGCGGACCAGCCGGGAGTAGGCGTCGCCGATCACGTCCCAGTCGTAGACGTAGTAGCCGGCCGAGAGCATCGCGTCGATCAGCTCGTCCGGACCGAGGCGGCCCTGGGCGGCAGGGTGCCGGTCGAGCTTGCGGAGCTGGGCCTTGAAGCCGCGGGCGATCGCGTGCCAGTTCGAGCCGAGCTTGAAGGTGCGCGGGTGCGCGGCGAGCCACTTGAAGTAGACGTCCAGGTTCCGGTCGAAGCCGATCTCCTGGTCCAGGTTCGAGCGGTACCAGTAGGTCTTCGGGTCGACCAGGCCGTCGAGCACGAACCGGCCGACGCGGTTCGGGTAGGTGACGGCGTACACCTGGCCGAGGTAGGTGCCGTAGGAGAACCCGTAGAAGTTCAGCTTTTCCAGCTGGACGCTCTGGAGCGGGTTCTGCGCCTGGTACGCCGCCCGGATCAGCTCCATGTCCTTGACGGTGTCCCGGGTGGTCACGTGCGGCAGGATCCGCTTGGCCGCGGACCGGCCGCAGGCCCGGGCGTACCGCGTCGTCTTGCCGACCCAGAACCGCATCAGGCGCCGGGTGGTGGGGGTGAACGAGGGCCGGTTCACCCCGAAGTAGTGGGAGTTGCAGTGCAGCGACGGCGTGCTGTCGCCGACACCGCGCGGGTCGAAGCCGATCCAGTCGAAGTGCGCCCCGGCGTTGCCCGGCACGTAGTCGCTGAGCACCGGCAGGGAGGTGCCCGAGGCGCCCGGGCCGCCCGGGTTGGTGAGCATCATCCCGCGGTACGGCGCCGCGGTCGCCTTCTTGCGGGTGACCGCCAGCGTGATCTTCTCGCCGTCGGGCTGCGCCCAGTCGAGGGGCACCGCGAACGACGAGCACTCCAGGTCGCCGCAGGACGACCAGCTGAACGTCGGCAGCGGCGTCGGCGTCGCGGCCGGTGCCGCCTGGGCACCTGTCGTCGCCCCGGCCGCGACCACGGTCAGGCCGATCACTGCCGCCCCCAGAGCAGCCACGAGTCGCTTCACGCGCATTCCTCCCCCTTCGTCCCCCGAGACACCCTACGTGGCATCGCCTGGGGGCGGGCGCGTCCGGGGCATCCGGTGGCGCGTTGTTTCAGTCGACGGGGATCCCGAGAGCACGGTGGTAGGCGTCGTCGAGCAGCAGCCGCCAGGCCCGGACCGCTCCGGCGTCGACCGACGAGCGGGTCCAGGACCCGTCCAGGCGGGCTTCCTCGCCGAGCGCGAACTGCCGGACGCCGGCCCGGATCAGCCACGGCACGTGCTCGGGGGTGAGGCCGCCGGCGGCGAGCACCAGCGCCGCCGTCCGCGGGTCCCGGGCGGCCCGCTCGACGAGCTCGTCGCCGCCCGACGCCAGGCCGCGGGTCGAGCCGGCGGACGCGACCCCGTCCAGGCCGGGCAGGTCCGCGACGTCGCGCCAGGCGCGGCGCGCCTCCAGGGCGGCGTCGAACCCGCGGTGGAAGGTCCACGGCGTCGCGGGCAGCTCGGCCGCCAGAGCGGCGCAGGTCCCCCGGTCGACCTCCAGGTCGTGGTCGAGGAAGCCGAACGAGACTCCCGCGGCGCCGAGGTCCAGGCAGCTGCGGGCGAGCCCGACCAGGCGGCGGAAACCGTCGGCGTCGGTGCTCAGCCCGTCGTCGTCGCGCAGCAGCACCCGGACCGGCAGGTCCGTCTCGCGGACCACCGCGGAGACCACCGACGGCTCCGGCGACCGGCCGCCGACCTCGGGACGGGCGAGCACGAGGAGCCGGTCGGCCTCACCGCGGGCCGCGGCCTCGGCGTCGCGGGGGTGCAGCGCGACGACCTCGAGCAGCGGGGTGGATTCGGGGGCGCCAGACACAATGGACATCGTGACACCCGAAGACCCTGTGATGACGGCCCGCGCCCTCGTGTTGCACGACCTGGAACAGACCGGCGTCGCCGACCCCGTGTCGGTGTCGCTGCTGGAGGACGCGCTCTCCCAGCGGGCCTGGTGGCTGGAGCAGTGGCCGGCCGGCCGGCAGTTCGTCGTCGGCCTGGTCGCCCAGGACGTCCAGGACGCCCTCCTGGAGTCGGCCGGACGCTGGCCGCTGTGCACCGCCTGCGAGGAAGCCACCCACGCCCTGTACGTCGACCCCGACCTCGGGGGCCCGGACCCGCGGTGGATCTGCGAGGAGGCCGGGCTGGTGGTGGCACCGGTAGGCGGGTTGTGACGCTGGAGGCTCAGCGCAGGTGCTCGGGGCGCAGGACGGGAACCCACAGCGTGTACCGGTCCGCACGGTAGATGCTGCGGGTGACCTCCACGGCCACCTCGCGGCAGAACGAGCGCCGGGAGATGTGCAGCACCGGGGCGCCCGGCTCCAGGTCCAGCAGCTCGGCCTCGTCCTCGGCGGCGACGGCGGCGACGACGGAGTCCTCGCCCCAGGTCGGCATCAGGTCCTGGTCGGCGAACCAGTAGTAGAGGCTGGACGGCAGCGCGTCGTCGAGGAAGCGCGGAAACGTGTCCAGGGACAGGTAGACGTGCTGGATCGCGATCGGCTGCGAGTCGGCGAGGCGCAGCCGCTCCCAGTGCACGATCGGCGAGCCGACCTCGGCCTCCAGGGCGCGGGCCAGACCCGGGCCGGCCGACTCCCGGCGGGCCAGCAGGGTGCGCGACTCCGGGACCTTGCCGCGCCGCTCCATCTCCTCGGAGAAGGAGGAGAGCCGCATCTGCATGTCGATGAGCGGCTTGGTGACGAAGGTGCCACGTCCGGGGATGCGTTCGAGCAGGCCTTGCGCGACCAGTCCGTCGAGCGCGTGCCGCACCGTCATCCGGGCGACGCCGAACTGCTCGACGAGATCGCGCTCGGACGGGGCCGGGCTCCCGGGCTCGGCGTCCACGATCAGCGAGCGCACGTACTCGCGCACCAGCAAGTGCTTCCGTCCCCGCTGCGTTGCGGGACTGCCGTGCTCGGCCACAGCGACGCTCCCCTCAGTCCGTCCGCCACACTAGCGACGGCTCCGGGGGCGCGGGCAGGTTTCAGGTCTTTCCGCTCGACGGGTGGTCACCCGCGGCCCCGCGTTTAACCGGATGCACCGCGCCGGGGGCCGGTGCGAGACTCGCAACGATGACCACCGAGACCGAGCGCCCGTCCCTCTCGTCCTTCTGGCACGACCTGCCGCGCGAGGGGAAGTTCCTGCTGGCGGTGGTCGCGTTCGAGTTCGTCGGGACCGGCCTCGTGCTGCCGTTCTGGGTCGTCTACCTGCACGAGATGCGGGGCTTCTCGCTCGAGGTCGTCGGCCTCCTGCTCGCCGCGATGTCCGCCGCCGGCGTCGTCGCGGCCGCGCCCGGCGGCATGCTCATCGACCGGATCGGGCCGCGGCTGACCATGATCGGGGTGCTCACCTCGGCCGTGGTCGGCCAGACGACCGTCGCGTTCGCCGACGACCTCGCGACGGCCACCCTCGGCATCGCGATCATCGGCGCGGGCTTCGGGATGGGCTGGCCGACGTCGCAGGCGCTGATCGCCTCGGTGGTGCCGTCCCGGATCCGGTCGCGCTACTTCGGCATCAACTTCTCGCTGCTGAACCTCGGCATCGGGATCGGCGGCATCATCGGGGGCCTCGTCGTCGACGTCACCGACCTGACCACCTTCCAGTGGATGTACCTCGGCGACGCGGTCAGCTACCTGCCGAGCCTCTTCCTGCTGCTCGTCCCGCTGCGGCGCATCGGCGGGCCGGTGCCGCACCCCGAGGAGGGCGACGGGCCGGCCGAGAAGGTCAGCTACCTGACGGTGCTGCGGGCGCCGGCGATGGGCACGATGACGGCGCTGATGTTCGTCTCCGCGTTCGTCGGCTACTCCCAGCTGAACGCGGGCATGCCGGCGTACTCTCGGGCGATCAGCGAGGTCTCGACCCGCGGCCTCGGCCTCGCCTTCGCGGCGAACACGCTGGTGATCGTGCTGCTCCAGCTCGTGGTGCTGCAGCGCATCGAGGGCCGCCGCCGGACCCGGGTGATCGTGGTGATGTCCGCGGTCTGGGCCGCGTCCTGGGGGCTGCTCGGCGCCAGCGGGATCGCCCCCGGTACGGCGGTCGCGACCTTCTTCGTGGCGGCCTGCGCGTCGGTCTTCGCGCTCGGCGAGACGCTGCTCCAGCCGACGATGCCGGCGATCGTGAACGACCTGGCGCCCGACCACCTGCGTGGCCGGTACAACGCGCTGACCGCCGCCTCCTTCCAGTCCGCCTCGATCCTGGGGCCGATCATCGCGGGCTTCCTGATCGGGCACCACCTGCACCTGGAGTACCTGGCGATGCTGATCGCGGGTTGTGCGGTCACGGCCTGGCTCTCCGCGGTCCAGCTCGAGCCGCAGCTCGACGACGTCGCCAACGGGATCGCGCCGGCCGGGGCCGATCCGGTCACGCCGGACGAAGCCGACCTCGAGCCCAGCCAGCTCCGCGAGCTGTAGCAACAGCCCCTCGAACATCTGTTCGATCTCGGGTTAGGATGCCGGCATGGAGGTCGCCTTCCAACCCTCGCTCCTCGACCTGGCCGACGACGCCGGACCCGGCGTCGGGCCGCTCGACGCGCTCCGCCGTACGACGCTCGGCGACGGCGCCTGGGTGGACGTGCTCCCCGGCTGGTTCTCCGGCGCCGACGAGCTCTTCGCGGAGCTGGTCGGAGGCGTGCCGTGGCGCGCGGAGAGCCGGGAGATGTACGACCGGGTCGTGGACGTGCCGCGCCTGGTGCACACCTACGGGGTCGGCGACCCGCTGCCGCACCCTGCCCTGGCGACGGCGCGCGACCGGCTCAGCCGGCACTACGCCGACGAGCTCGGCGAACCGTTCGTGACCGCGGGCTGCTGCTACTACCGCGACGGCCGCGACTCCGTGGCCTGGCACGGGGACACCGGCGTCAACGGGCGGGGCGTCCGCGGCCGCAGCCACGACACCATGGTCGCGATCGTCTCGTTCGGCTCCCCGCGCAAGCTGCTGCTCCGGCCCCGCGGCGGCTCCACCGCGGTCACGCACGCGCTGGGCCACGGGGATCTGCTCGTGATGGGCGGCAGCTGCCAGCGCACCTGGGAGCACGCCGTACCCAAGACCGCCCGCCCGGTCGGCCCCCGGGTCAGCGTGCAGTTCCGGCCGCGCAACGTCTTCTGAGGGTCACGGAG
Source organism: Marmoricola sp. RAF53 (assembly GCF_052114005.1). Classification (NCBI taxonomy): domain Bacteria; kingdom Bacillati; phylum Actinomycetota; class Actinomycetes; order Propionibacteriales; family Nocardioidaceae; genus Marmoricola; species Marmoricola sp. RAF53. The sequence goes on from NZ_JBFRDX010000003.1 coordinate 96,652, forward strand.
ACGACAAGGCCCCGAGCCGAAGCCCGGGGCCTTGCTGTGAACGTCTTGTCGGACGCGGTTGAGGTTTCGGGACGGAGGAGCCACTCCCTCACCTCTTCGGGTGTGGCTCCCCCTCCTCAACCTGATTCCTTGAACGGGCCTTCGCTGGCTCAGGCCCTAGGAATCAGAAGTCCATGCCGCCCATGCCACCGGTCGGGTCGCCCATCGGGGCGGCCTTCTCCGGCTTGTCGGCCACGACGGCCTCGGTGGTGAGGAACAGCGCGGCGATCGACGCGGCGTTCTGCAGCGCCGAACGGGTGACCTTGGCGGGGTCGATGATGCCGGTGGCGATCATGTCGACGTACTCGCCGTTGGCCGCGTTCAGGCCCTGGCCGGCGGGGAGGTTGCGCACCTTCTCCGCCACGACGCCGCCCTCGAGGCCGGCGTTGACCGCGATCTGCTTCAGCGGGGCGTCGGACGCGAACTTCACGATCGCGGCACCGGTCGCCTCGTCACCGGTCAGCTCGAGCTTCTCGAACGCCTTGTCGGCAGCCTGCACCAGGGCGACGCCACCACCGGCGACGATGCCCTCCTCGACGGCAGCCTTCGCGTTGCGAACGGCGTCCTCGATGCGGTGCTTGCGCTCCTTCAGCTCGACCTCGGTGGCCGCGCCGACCTTGATCACCGCGACACCGCCGGCCAGCTTGGCCAGGCGCTCCTGCAGCTTCTCGCGGTCGTAGTCGGAGTCGCTCTTCTCGATCTCGGCGCGGATCTGGTTCACGCGACCAGCGATCTGGTCGGCGTCACCGGCACCCTCGACGACGGTGGTCTCGTCCTTGGAGATGACGACCTTGCGCGCCTGGCCGAGCAGCTCGATGCCGGTCGACTCCAGCTTGAGGCCCACGTCCTCGGAGATGACCTGGCCACCGGTGAGGATCGCGATGTCCTGCATCATGGCCTTGCGGCGGTCGCCGAAACCCGGAGCCTTGACGGCCACGGACTTGAAGGTGCCGCGGATCTTGTTGACCACCAGGGTCGACAGCGCCTCGCCGTCGACGTCCTCGGCGATGATCAGCAGCGGCTTGCCCGACTGCATGACCTTCTCGAGAACCGGCAGCAGGTCCTTGACGGTCGAGATCTTCTGGTTCGCGATCAGGATGTACGGGTCGTCGAGGACGGCTTCCATACGCTCCGGGTCGGTCATGAAGTACTGGGAGATGAAGCCCTTGTCGAACCGCATGCCCTCGGTGAGCTCGAGGTCGAGGCCGAAGGTGTTCGACTCCTCGACGGTGATGACACCCTCCTTGCCGACCTTGTCCATCGCCTCGGCGATGGCGTCACCGACGGTGGTGTCGGCGGCGGAGATCGACGCGGTGGCCGCGATCTGCTCCTTGGTCTCGACGTCCTTGCTCATCTCGAGCAGGGCGTCGCTGACGGCCTTGACGGCGGTCTCGATGCCGCGCTTCAGCGCCATCGGGTTCGCACCGGCGGCCACGTTGCGCAGACCCTCGCGGACCATCGCCTGGGCGAGGACGGTCGCGGTCGTCGTACCGTCACCGGCGACGTCGTCGGTCTTCTTCGCGACCTCCTTGACCAGCTCGGCGCCGATCTTCTCGTAGGGGTCCTCGAGCTCGATCTCCTTGGCGATGCTCACACCGTCGTTGGTGATGGTGGGGGCGCCCCACTTCTTCTCGAGCACGACATTGCGGCCCTTGGGGCCCAGGGTGACCTTGACGGCGTCGGCGAGCGTATTCATGCCACGCTCCAGACCGCGCCGGGCCTCCTCGTTGAAAGCAATCAGCTTCGGCATAACTCTTGCGATTCCTCACGCAGATGAGTTGGACGGCCGGCTACGTCGCCCGCGACGGACGGACCGGGCTGACCCGGCGGACCCTTCCCGCCGGCGCCTTCGGACCTCGACTCGCACGGCCCTGGATGGTGCTTTTCTGTCACTCTCGACAGGAGAGTGCCAGCACCCAATTGTTAGCACTCGCCCCCCGAGAGTGCAAACGGTTCAGTGCCCGAGCAGACGGGCCACCAGCGCGGCGAAGGCGACACCGTTCACGGGCAGCTCCTCCAGGTACAGCCCGGGCTCGGTCACCTCGAGCTCGCCGACCGCCAGGATGCCGTCCGCGAGCCGCATCTGGTCGACCCGGGCGTAGTGCAGCTCGGTGCCGAGGAGCCGCTCCGCGACGGCGACCGTACGCCGGGCCAATCGGGTCGCCTCGTCGGTCGGGACGAGTGCCACGCTGGTGCCGCCGTACTGCTCGTGCACCCGGATCTCCTCCCCGGCCGGGACCTTGCGGACCATCGAGACCGGCTCGCCGCCGAGGACGAAGACCGAGATCTCCCCCTCGGTGCGGATCGAGTCGACCAGCGGCTGGACCACCCACGGGCCGGGCCCGAGCGTCGCCTCGTCGATCCCCGCGGGGCCACCGTCGTGGCCGTCGAACACCGTCACCCCGCGACCACCGGCGCCGACCGTCGGCTTCACCACGGCGGCCGCCCCGTCGGAGTCCCACAGCGCGGCGATCGCCGCGGGCAGCTCCTCCTCGCCGTCGACGACCACCGTCGGCACCACGGCGAGCCCGGCCGCGGCCAGCTCGAGGAGGTAGCTCTTGTCGGTGTTCCAGGCGAAGACGTCGGCGCCGTTGAGCAGCCGCGGCACCCCGGCCGCCCAGGCGAGGAACTCGTCGTGGCGGCCGTCGTAGTCCCAGGTCGACCGCACCGCCACCAGCGAGTGCTCCCAGTCGACGTCCGGGTCGTCCCAGCGCACCCAGCGGGCGCTCACGCCGCGGTCGGCCAGCGCCCGGTCGAGGGCCTCGTGGCCGGGCTCGCCCTCGGGCCACGCGGCACAGGTCACCAGCAGCAGGTCGGGGTGCATGCGACCAGCGTCGCAGGCCCGCGCAACCGTCACGCAGGACTTTTTCGCCGTCCGCTGTCGATCGGCCCCTGCCCCGCCCGTCACCACGGTGACAGACTCCGAAGCAACCGAGAGGAACCACCATGACCGAGTACGCCGTCCTCCTGCCCGGCGACGAGAGCGTGTGGGCCGCGGCCACCGCCGAGCAGCGCGCCGAGATGTACGCCCGGCACATGAGGTTCGCCGAGCTGCTCGCCTCCCGTGGCCACCAGGTCACCGGCGGCAACGAGCTCCAGCCGAGCAGCACCGCGAGGACCGTCACCGGCTCCCTCGACGACGTCGCCGTCACCGAGGGCCCGTACGCCGAGACCACCGAGCAGCTGACCGGCTTCTACACGGTGAAGTCCGACGACCTCGACGACCTGCTGAAGATCTGCGGGGTCCTCGCCGAGGGCGGGGCCCGGGTCGAGGTCCGCGCGACCGTCGACCACTCCGCCTGACCGGCACCGCATGACCGTCCCGGCCGACGAGGCGATCGAGAGCGTCTGGCGCGAGGAGTGGGGGCGCCTGCTCGCCCTCCTCGTCGCCCGCTACCGGCGCCTCGACCTGGCCGAGGACGGTCTCGCCGACGCCTTCGAGGCGGCGGCGCGCACCTGGCCGACCGAGGGTGTCCCGGCGAACCCGCCGGCGTGGCTGCTCACCGCGGCCCGCCGGCGCATCGTCGACCGACTCCGGTCGGACGCCGTGCTGGCCCGGAAGATGCCGCTGCTCGGCGTCGAGGCCGGGCTGACCGAGGAGGCGCAACGGGTGATGGCCGACGCCGGAGCAGGGGTGAGCGACGAGCGACTGCGACTCGTCCTGCTCTGCGCCCACCCCGCGCTCGCCCCGGAGTCGGCCGCGGCCCTCACCCTGCGGCTGGTCCTCGGCGTGCCGACGACCGACATCGCCCGCCTCTTCCTGGTGCCGGTGCCGACGATGGCCGCGCGGCTCACCCGGGCCCGGCACCGCCTCGCCGGCGAGCGGTTCGGGGTCCCGGAACCGCCCGAGCTCGACCAGCGGCTCGACGCCGCCGCCGGGATCGCCTACCTCGCCTTCACCGCCGGCTACGTGCCGGGAAGCGGGGCGGACCTGCACCGGCCCGAGCTCGCTGCCGAGGCGATCCGGCTGGTCCGGGTGCTGCGCACGCTGGCCCCGGATCGTCGCGACCTGGACGCCCTGCTCGCCCTGATGCTGCTCCAGCACGCCCGTCGCGACGCCCGCGTCGCCGGCGGCGAGCTCGTGCTGCTGCCGGACCAGGACCGCAGCCGCTGGTACGCCGACGAGGCGGCCGAAGCCTTCGACCTGCTCACCCCGCTCGTCGACGCGCCGGCGGACCGCTGGCTCCTGGAGGCGCTGATCGCCGCCGAGCACGCCGTCGCCCGCCGCCCCGAGGACACCGCGTGGCTGCGGATCGCCGGGCTCTACCGCGAGCTCGAGGAGCTGACGGGCTCGCCCGTCGTACGGCTGATCCGGGCGGTGGCCGTCGCGGAGGCCGACGGGCCGCTCGCCGGCCTGGCCCTGCTCGACGGGCTCGACCTCGCCGGGCACCGGCTGCCGGGGACCCGGGCGACGCTGCTGGCCCGCGCCGGCCGGGTCGACGAGGCGCGGCAGCAGTGGGCCCTGGCGGTCGAGCTGTGCGACAACGACGCCGAGCGCCGGCACCTGCGCGCGCAGCTCGACAGCCGTGACCAAGGGCCCTGACGCGGGCCCGGGTGCCGGGCTACTGTCGGGAGATGCACCATCGCGACGTCCCGACGTCCGAAGGCCGGAACCTGGAGGTCCTCACCGGCGGGGATCCCGCCGGGTTCCCCTGGCTGTTCCACACCGGGACGCCGTCGGCCGCGGTCGAGGCGCCGATCTTCGAGGCGTTCGCGCGGTACGCCGGCCTGCGGCTGATCACCTACTCGCGACCCGGCTACGGGCGCTCGACCCCGCAGCTGCTGGCCGCGCCGCAGGTCGTCGACGACGTGGCCGACGTGCTGACCGTCCTGGACGCGCTCGGCGTCGGCGAGTTCATCGCCCTCGGCTGGTCCGGCGGCGGGCCGCGCGCGCTCGCCTGCGCCGCCCTGCTGCCGCACCGCTGCCGCGCCGCCTGCACGTTGGCGGGGGTCGGCCCGAACGACGCCGACGACCTCGACTTCACCGACGGGATGGCGGCGGAGAACATCGAGGAGTTCGCGGCCGCCGAGCGCGGCGCCCAGGAGTACGGCGCGTTCCTGGAGAAGCAGCTCCCCGAGCTCCGCGACATCACCGCCGACCGGGTCGTCGAGAGCCTCGGCGGCCTGGTCACGCCCGTCGACGCCGCGGCGCTGACCGACGACTACGCGGAGTGGCTCGCCGCGTCGCTGCGGCACGCCGTCGCCCAGGGCGTGATCGGCTGGCGCGAGGACGGCCTGGCGCTGGTGCGGCCGTGGGGCTTCGACCTGGCGACGATCAAGGTGCCGGTCTCGGTCTGGCAGGGCGACCAGGACGCGATGGTCCCGTTCGCGCACGGCGAGTGGCTCGCCGAGAACGTCCCCGGGGCACGCCCGCACCTGCTGGAGGGCGAGGGACACCTGTCCCTGAACATCCGGCTGGACGAGATCCTCAGCGACCTCAAGAAGTCGGCGGGGCTCGGACACTGACCATGTGGGAGCGTTCCCATAAGCGCGGATCCGGGCTACTCTGAGGCTCTCACCCTCACTCGGATCGTCCGGCACGTTCCTGCCGGTGAAGGAGACCCTCACCATGTCCTCGGTCTCGTTCCGCAACGCGGAGTGCCGGTACCCCGGCGCCGACCGGCCCGCCGTCTCCGGCCTCGACCTGGAGATCGCCGACGGCGAGTTCCTGGTCCTCGTCGGTCCATCCGGGTGCGGCAAGTCCACCAGCCTCCGGATGCTGGCCGGCCTGGAGCAGGTCACGTCGGGCCAGATCCTGATCGGCGACGTCGACGTCACCACGACGCCCCCCAAGGACCGCGACATCGCGCTGGTCTTCCAGAGCTACGCGCTCTACCCGCACATGACGGTCGCCGAGAACATCGCGTTCTCGCTCCGGATCGGCGGCGTCGACAAGGCCGAGCAGCGTCGCCGGGTCGGCGAGACCGCGCGCCTCCTCGGCATCGACGACCTGCTCGGCCGCAAGCCGAAGGAGCTCTCCGGCGGACAGCGCCAGCGCGTCGCGATGGGCCGCGCCCTGGTGCGCGAGCCGGCGGTCTTCTGCATGGACGAGCCGCTGTCGAACCTCGACGCCAAGCTCCGGGTGAGCACGCGAACCCAGATCGCCGCGCTCCAGCACCGTCTCGGGATCACCACCGTCTACGTCACCCACGACCAGGTGGAAGCGATGACCCTGGGCGACCGGGTCGCGGTGATGAAGGACGGCGTGCTCCAGCAGGTCGACACCCCGCTCGCGCTCTACGACGAGCCCGCCAACCTCTTCGTCGCCGGCTTCATCGGGTCACCCGCGATGAACCTGCTCGACGCGGGCCTCGCCGACGGGCAGGCCGAGATCGGGACCTTCCAGGTGCCCCTGGAGCGCTCGGCTCTCACCCGGGCCACCGGGCCGGTGACCCTCGGCATCCGCCCCGAGGCGTTCCGGCTCAACGGCGCGGACGGGGGCATCCCGGTCCGGATCCACCTCGTCGAGGAGCTCGGCTCGGACGCCTTCCTGTACGGCGCGACGTACGGCGACGCGCAGCCGCGCGACGTCGTCATCCGGGTCGGGGCCCGCAGCGGCCACCGGTCCGGGGAGGTCGTCCACGTGACCGCCGACCCGGGAGCCGTGCACGTCTTCGACACCGCCAGCGGCCAGCGCCTCTGACCCCGGGGGTGCCTCAGCCCCGCGGCCGGGTGCTGCCACGCTCAACCAGGCTGGTCTGCAGCACCCGGGTCTCGACCGGCTCCCCGTCCGGGTCCTCGAGCCGGCCCAGGAGCACCTCGACCATCGCCCGCCCCATCTCCTCCGGCGGCTGGCGCACGGTCGTCAGCGGGGGGCTCGTGGTGAGCGCGAGCGGCGAGTCGTCGAAGCCGACGACGCACACGTCCTCGGGCACCCGGCGGCCGGCGTCGCGGAGCACCTGGAGCGCGGCGGCGGCCATCGGGTCGTTGGCGCAGAAGACCCCGTCGATCCCGGGACGGCGCTCCAGCAGCTCGGCCATCGCCCGGGCGCCGCTGCTCTGGCTGAAGTCGCCGGTGGCCACCAGCTCCGCGGGGAGCCCGCGGTCGGCCGCGGAGAGCGCGGCGCGGAAGCCGTCGTACCGGTCGCGCCCGGCGATCATGTCGAGCGGCCCGGTGATCGTCGCGATCTCGCGGCAGCCGACGGCGACGAGGAGCTCGGCCGCGAGCGCCGCGCCGTGCTGGTTGTCGACGTCGACCCAGGGGGCGTCGACGACGCCGGCACCTCGCCCGCCCAGGACCATCGGCAGCGAGCGCGACCGGATCACCGCGGGCAGCCGGTCGTCGTCGTGCAGCGAGAGCAGGAGCACCCCGTCGACGTGCTGACGGCTCAGGTAGGCCTCCAGGTGGGCGCTCCGCGCACCGGCCTGGGAGAGCAGCAGGACGAGCTGCTTGCCGGCCGCCGACACCGCGGTGCTGATGCCGCGCACGACGCCGGCGAAGAACGGCTCCCCGAAGATCCGGTCCTCGGACTCGGCGATGACCAGGGCGACCGTGTCGGTCCTGCGGGTCTTCAGCGTCCGGGCCGCCGCGTTCGGGATGTACTGGAGCTCGGCGACCGCGGCCTCGACCGCCTGCCGCCTGCGCTCGGAGACCTGCTCCGAGCCGTTGATCACCCGTGACGCCGTGCCGCGCCCCACGCCCGCGAGCGCCGCGACCTGCTCCAGGGTGGGGCCCTGGCTGGGCTTGCGCGTCATGGTCCCAGTATGGAGGCCCGGTGATCCTCGACGAAGCGGGCGTACCAGCGGCCGCTGGCCTTCGTCGTCCGCTTCTGGGTCGCGTAGTCGACGTGGACCAGGCCGAAGCGGACCGCGTACCCCTCGGCCCACTCGAAGTTGTCCAGCAGGGACCAGGCGAAGTAGCCGCGGAGCGGTACGCCGGCCGCGATCGCCCGCGAGCACGCCTCCAGGTGGGACGCGAGGTAGTCGGTGCGCTCGGCGTCCTCGACGGCGCCGGCCGCGTCGACCGCGTCGTCCCAGGCGGAGCCGTTCTCGGTGACGACGAGCGGGACGTCGCCGTAGTCCCGGGTGATCCGGGTGAGGATGTCGGCGAGCCCGTCCGGCTCCACGCCCCAGCCGTTGGCCGCCAGCGGGCCCCTCGGGTCCAGGAACTCCACGCCCGCGCTGCCGGGGTACGCGCCGGACCGGACCGTGTGCCGGGTGTAGTAGTTGATGCCCAGGAAGTCCAGCGGCCGGCTGATCTCGGCCAGGTCCCCGTCGCGCAGCCATGCCGGGCTCGCGCTGAGACCGAGGTCCTCGAGGACGTCGGCCGGGTAGCTGCCGAGCAGCAGCGGGTCGAGGAACCAGCGGTTCTGCAGGCCGTCGATCCGGCGGGCCGCGTCGAGGTTGCCGGGCCGGTCGTCGAGCGGGACGACCGGGTAGAGGTTCACCGAGATGCCGACCTGCGCCTGCGGATCCGCCCGGAGCACCTCGACGGCCCGGCCGTGCGCGAGCAGCAGGTGGTGGGCGGCCGCCACCGCGGCGTCCCCGTCCGTCCTGCCGGGCGCGTGCAGACCGGAGGCGTAGCCGAGGAACGCCGAGCACCACGGCTCGTTCAGCGTGATCCAGTGGTGCACCCGGTCGCCGAGGCGGTCGTGCGCCGCGGCGGTCAGCTCGACGAAGCGGTCCACGGTGTCTCGGGACGGCCAGCCGCCGCGCTCCTCGAGAACCTGGGGCAGGTCCCAGTGGTACAGCGTCGCCCAGGGCGTGACCCCTTGGGCGAGCAGGGCGTCGACGAGGCGGTCGTAGAAGTCGAGCCCGGCCGCGTTGACGCGCCCGTCACTGTCCGGGCAGATCCGCGGCCAGGCCAGCGAGAACCGGTAGGCGCCGAGCCCGAGGCCGGCGACGAGGTCCACGTCCTCGGCGTACCGGTGGTAGTGGTCGCAGGCGACCGCCCCGGTGTCGCCGCCGCGCACCCGGCCGGGGGTCGCCGCGAAAGCGTCCCAGATCGACGGCGTGCGTCCGTCCTCGGCGACCGCACCCTCGATCTGGTACGACGCGGTGGCGGCGCCCCAGACGAAGTCCGCGGGGAAGGAACCGGGGTCGGGCCCGGCGGCCGCGCGAGCCACCCGGTCCGGGGGTGCGGCGCGTTTCGTCGCGGTCATGACTTGACCCCTCCCTGCATCAGGCCGCCGACGATCTGCCGGCCGAAGAGCACGAACACCAGGAAGAGCGGCACGACGCCGAGCAGCGTCCCGGCCATCACCAGCGCCTGGTCGGAGTAGTAGCCGCCGGAGAGCCGGGAGAGGGCGACCTGGACCGTCGGGTGCTCGACGTCGAGGACCAGGTAGGGCCAGAGGAAGTCGTTCCAGCGTTCCATGAACGCGAGCAGGCCGAGGACGGCCGCGGCCGGGCGCAGCGCCGGGAGGACGACGTACCAGAAGGTCTTCCAGGACGAGCAGCCGTCCATCCGGGCTGCGTCGAGCAGCTCGTCGGGGATGGCGACCAGCGCGTACTGGCGCATGAAGAACACGCCGAAGCCGCTGACCAGGAAGGGCAGCGTCACCGCCTGGAGCGTGCCGGCCAGGCCGAGCTTGGTCATCAGCATGTACAGCGGGACCAGGCCGAGCTGGATCGGCACCATCATGGTGGCGACGACGGCCACCAGCAGCACGTCCCGCCCGCGGAACCGGAGCTTGGCGAAGGCGAACCCGGCCATGCACGAGGTGATCACCACCGCGGCGGTGCTGACGGCGGCGACCAGGAAGCTGTTCAGCACCGCCTGGGAGAACATCACGTCGGCGTTGCCGAAGACGCGGCGGATGTTGCCGAACAGCTCGCCGCCCGGGGTGAGCGGCGGGGGCACCGAGGCGATGTCGTCGTTGGTCCGCGAGGCCATCACCAGCATGAAGTAGAGCGGGAAGACCGAGAGCAGCGCGACCACGGTGAGCACCAGCAGCACGGGCCACCCGCGGGACCTGCGCCGCGGCGGGGCCGTCGGGGGGTCCAGGTGCGCCGGCGGGGTCGCGACGGTGGAGACGGCGATGTCGGCGGCCATCAGACGCCTCGCATCCGTCGGTTCATGAGGAGCACGTTGAGGGCGCCGATGACCGCGATCAGCAGGAACATCACCCAGGCGATCGCGGAGGCGTACCCGAACTCCTGGCCGGTGAACGCCTTCTCGTACAGGTACATCGTCAGCGTCTGGAACTGCCGGGTGGTGCCACCGCTGATCGCGTTGGCCCCGGTGTTGAACAGCAGCGGCTCGGTGAACAGCTGCATCCCTCCGATGATCGAGATCAGGGTGACGAAGACGAGCGTCGGCCGGAGCATCGGGATGGTGATGTGCCAGAACTGCTTGAAGCCGCCCGCCCCGTCGAGCTCGGCCGCTTCGTAGAGGTCGGGAGGCACCGCCTGGAGCGCGGCCAGCAGGATCAGCGCGTTGTACCCGGTCCACCGCCAGTCGACCATCGTCGCGATGGCCAGCCACGAGGACCAGCGGTGCTCCTGCCACGCGACCGGGTCGACGCCGACGTGGCCGAGCGCCCAGTTCGCCAGGCCGTAGTCGCGGGCGAAGATCAGGGTGAAGATGATGCCGACCGCGGCCACCGAGGTGATGCTCGGGACCAGGACGCTCATCCGCCACAGGGTCCTGGCGCGGAAGACCCGGTTGAGCAGCTGGGCGATCGCGAGCGCCATGAAGATCTGCGGCACGGTGGCGAGCACGAAGATGCCGAGGGTGTTCTTCAGGGCGTTGTAGAAGTACGGGTCGCCGAACAGCTCGGTGTAGTTGTCGAAGCCGATCCAGGTGTGCGAGCCGAGCAGGCTCCAGTCGTGCAGGGACACCCACGCGGTGTAGAGCAACGGGAACAGGCCGAAGACCGCGAACACGAGGAAGTACGGCGAGACCAGCGCATAGCCGATCGCGTGGCTGTCGACCCACGAGCCGAACCGGCGACGCCGGGTGGTGGTCCTTGCCATCGCTGCCCCTCCTCCTGCCTCGTTGCGACCGACGTCGACCAGGGAGACGGCGGGTCGAGCCCCGTGTCGTGCTCGACCCGCCGCCACGACCGTGCGCCGCGCACGGTCGGCCTGACTCAGCCGGCGGCTGCGGTGCCGTCCTTGACGGCGGCGTTCCAGCCCTCGGCGGAGGATCGCTGTCCCGACTCGACACTGCGCAGCGCGTTCTCGACAGCATCGCGGACCGGGACGTTCTTGGCACCCAGGAACACCGGCTCCAGCGAGCTGGCGCCCGCCGCGAAGATCTTGCCGGTGGGGGCGTTGTTGAAGTACGGGTTGGAGAAGTCCAGCAGCTTCGGGTCGGTGTACAGGGTCGGGTTGGACGGCAGGTTGCCGACCTCCTCGAAGGCCCCCATCTGACCGTCGGCGCTGGTCAGGAAGTCGACCAGCTCGATCGCGAGCTTCTGGTGCTTGCTCTGCTTCGGCACCCCGAGGAAGGAGCCGCCCCAGTTGCCGCCGGCGCCCGGGACGGCCGCGACGTCCCACTTGCCGTTGCCCGACTCACCGGCCTGGTCCTTGATGTAGCCGGTCATCCAGGCCGGGCAGGCGACGGTCGCGAACGAGCCGTTCTTGAAGCCGGCGTTCCACTCGTTGGAGAAGGACTTCAGCTTGGCGCTGATCCCGGCGTCGACCATCTTCACCGACTCGTCCCAGGCGTCCTTGACCGCCGGGTTCGACTCGATCACGAGCTTGCCGTCCTTGTCGAAGTAGGTGTGGTCACCGGACTGCATCAGGATGGAGTTGTAGGTGTTCGTCGCCGCGTCGATGAAATGGACCTTGTCGTTCTTGATCCCGGACTGGAACCGCTTGCCGGTGGCGATGAAGTCGTCCCAGGTCGGCCACAGCGCGCTCACCTGGTCACGGTCGGTCGGGAGACCCGCCTTGGCGAACAGGTCGGTGCGGTAGCACATCGCCAGGCCGCCGACGTCGGTGCCGAGGCCGATCGTCGTCTTGCCGTCGGCGGTGGTGGCCTGCTGGTACTTCCAGGGCAGCCACTGGTCGGTCTTCTCGTTGGAGCCGTGGTCCTGGAAGTTCACGAACTTGTCGGCGCCCTCCAGCATGCTGATGACCTGGCCCTCCTCGATCGCGACCACGTCGCCGGCCCCGCTCCCGGCGGCGATGCGCTGGGTCAGCTGGGTGTTGTACTTCCCGAGGTCGCCCTCGGAGGACTCCACGATCTTGACGCCCGGGTGGTCCTTCTCGAACTGCTTGTAGAGCTTGTCGTAGCCGAAGTTCCCGAAGACGCTGACCCGGAGGGTGCCCGTCTCGCTGTCCGACCCGCCGTCGCCGCTGCCGCCGCACGCCGTCAGCCCGAGGGAAGCGACCATGCTGAGAGCCGCCAGCGCGGCGATCCTGTGTGAGTTCATGTCCGTCCTCGTCTCCTGGCCTCCCGGGATGGGAGCGTTCCCATGCACTGTGACCCCAGTCACACGCGAGTGTCAAGGGGTGAATGGGAACGTTCCCATCACGTCCTCGCCGGGTCGCCGTGCGCGCGCTGCGCAAGTCGCCGGTCCAACGCCACCGCGCCGAGCGCGAGAGCGAGCATCAGCGCCGCGACCAGCACGCAGTTCAAGGCCACCACCAGGTAGCCGTGCTCGTCGACGTCGAGGAAGGGGTACGGGTACCAGCCGGCGAACGCGCCCCGCACCAGCGTGTACGCGAGCCAGACCAGCGGCAGCACCAGGAACGGCCCGACGTCCGCCGCGGTCGCCCGGCCTCGCGGGCCGAGGACCAGCCAGCCGGCCACCGCCAGCAGGGGCACGACCACGTGCAGCAGCCGGTCGGCGAGCAGGTCGGCGCCGTGCAGGTCGAGCAGCGGGCGCAGGAAGAAGAAGTGCACGAGGCCGCCGCCGAAGCAGATCACCACGGCGTCGAGCCGCAGCGCCCGCCACACCCGGGTGTCCCGGTCCCGGCCGAACGCCAGCGTGCCGGTCGACCAGGCGACCAGCACGTTGCTCCAGATCGTCAGGTACGACGCGAACCGGACCAGCCGCGTCCCGCGGTCCGGCCGGTTCGTCTCGTCGAGGACCACGTGGCCCTGCCAGACGAGGACGAGCTGGAGGGCGACGGCGAAGGTCGCGACCAGGAAGGTGACCAGGTGGAACCAGCGTGCCCGCGTCATGGACGGAGACTAGGGGAGCCCCCGGATCACCCGCCGGCGACGGCCGGGATGATCGAGATCTGCACGCCGTCAGGGGTGGCGGTGCCGAGGTTCTCCAGGAAGCGGACGTCGTCGTTGCCGACGTACACGTTGACGAACCGGCGGATGTCGCCGGCGTCGTCGAGCACGCGCGCCTTGATGCCCGGGTGGTTCGCCTCGAGGTCCTCCAGCACGGCGGCCAGGTCGGCGCCCTCGGCGCTCACCTCGGACGCACCGCCGGTGTAGGTGCGCAGGATGGTGGGGATCCGGACGGACACGCTCATGGTGCAGGCTCTCCTCGGTAGTGGCGGATCAGGCTGCGCTGATCAGATGATGTCGGCGGCGGCGAAGGCGTCGTACGTCGGCGCGATCGTGGCGACCGGACCGACCTGACCGCTGATCGCGTCCAGCGTCTTCAGCCCGTGGCCGGTGTTGATCGCGACGGTCTCCAGCGTCGGGTCGAGCTGGCCGGTCTCGACGAGCTTCTTGAGCACCGCGACGGTGGTGCCGCCGGCCGTCTCGGTGAAGACGCCCTCGGTGCGGGCGAGCAGGACGATGCCGGCGCGGATCTCGTCGTCGGTGACCTCCTCGACAGCCCCGCCGCTGCGGCGGGTGATGTCGAGGACGTAGATGCCGTCGGCCGGGTTGCCGATCGCCAGCGACTTGGCGATGGTGTCCGGCTTGACCGGGCGGATCGCGTCGACGCCGGCCTTGAAGGCGGTGGCGACCGGGCCGCAGCCCTCGGCCTGGGCGCCGAAGATCTTGTAGGGCTTGTCCTCGACGAGGCCGAGCTTGATCAGCTCCTGGAACGCCTTGTCGACCTTGGTCAGCTGCGAGCCGGACGCGACCGGGATGACGATCTGGTCGGGGATCCGCCAGCCGAGCTGCTCGGCGATCTCGTAGCCCAGGGTCTTGGAGCCCTCGGCGTAGAACGGGCGGACGTTGACGTTCACGAACGCCCAGCCGTCCTCCTCGCCGGCGATCTCCGAGGCGAGCTTGTTGACGTCGTCGTAGTTGCCGTCGACTGCCACCAGCGACTCGGTGAAGATCGCGGAGTTGACCTGCTTCGGCTGCTCGAGGTTGCTCGGGATGAAGACGACGGTCTTGATCCCGGCCCGGGCGCCGGCGGCGGCGACCGCGTTGGCGAGGTTGCCGGTGGAGGGACAGGCGAAGACCTTCGAGCCGAACTCGCGAGCGGCGCTGAGGGCGCACGCGACGACGCGGTCCTTGAAGGAGTTGGTCGGGTTGGTGGAGTCGTCCTTGACCCAGAGCTTGTCGATGCCGAGCTCGCGGCCGAGGTTGTTCGCCTCCAGCAGGCGGGTGAAGCCCGGCTCGGTGTTCGGGGACTGCTCGATGTCGTCGGGGACCGGGAGCAGCGCCTTGTAGCGCCAGATGTTCGCGGGGCCGGCCTCGATCTGCTCGCGGGTGACGGCCGGGAAGTCGTAGGCGATCTCGAGCGGACCGAAGCACTCCAGACACGCGTAGTGCGGGCCGAGCTCCTGGGTGGTGCCGCACTCGCGGCAGATCAGCCCGGTGGCGTAGCCGAAGGCGCCGTCGCGGAGCACGGTGCCAGCAGTCGTCGTCGTAACGTCGCTCAAAGGAAGGCCTCCTTCTCATCTTCCCCGGGCCGACTCTCGGACCGGGACGGATTTGGCACCACACCGTCGAATCCGGCCGGCCTGGGATCAGGCGCGGAGCGGAGGCTCGAGCGGCGGTTGCCGGGACTTCGACGGGCCGTTTCCCTCAGTCCCTCTGGATGAGCTGTGCACCAGCCTAAGGAGGCGTCTCAGAATGTGCACATCGATTCCGGCATTTGAGACGCGCGTCTCGGACCGTGGTCAGCCCCCGAGGGCGTCGGCGAGCGTGCCGAGGAAGTCCATCACGCCGTCCGGGCCGGCCACCACGATGTCCGCCAGCTCGCGCAGCTCGGACTGCTCGTCGGATCCCGAGCAGACGAGCAGCGTCGGCACCCCCTCGGCCCGCAGCGCCAGCATCGTCTCGAACGCCGGCACGTCGCCGAGGTCGTCACCGACGAACACCGCGGCCTTCGCGCCGGTCTCGTCGATCAGCCGCCGCAGCGCGATGCCCTTGTCCATGCCGGCCGCCCGGATCTCGACCACGAACCGCCCCGGCTCGACGGTCAGGTTCCGGGCCTCGGCCGCCTCGCGCAGGATCGGCAGCACCCGCTCGAACGCCGCCCTCGGATCCGTCGAGCGCCGGGTGTGCACCGCGACCGCGAGGCCCTTCTCCTCGACCCAGGCGTCCGGGACGTCGGCCCGGCGGAGCAGCCGCGGCAGGTCGCCGATCAGGCTGGCGAGACCGGCCGGTGGCTTGGGAGAGACCACCCGGCGTACGCCGGAGGTCCAGCGCTCGTTCCCGTACTGACCGAGGACGACGAGCTCACGGCCGAGCTCGCCGATCGCGTTCCCGACCTCGTCGAGGCCGCCGAGGGCGAGCACCTGCCGGGCCGGTCGGCCGGTGACCACGGCGATCGTGCCCACCCGCGCGGCCAGGTCGACCAGCAGCGGCCCGGCGCGGTGGTGGATCAGCGCGACCTCGGGGTTCTCCACGATCGGCGAGAGGGTGCCGTCGAAGTCGAGCGCCACCAGCAGGTCGGCGCCCGCGCGGACCACGGCGTGGTACGCGTCGGCGCCGGTGGCGGAGCGGAACTCCATGGGTCCACTCAACCAGAGGTCGACCGGACCGCGCCTACTGGTAGTCAGCGGTGAGGATGACGGTCAGCCGGTCGGAGCGCATCGGGTCGACCGCCGGCTTCACGGACTTGATCCCGAGATCCTTGGCCAGCAGCTGCGCGGCGGCCTTCATCTTGTCGCCGTAGTACACCGTGCTGGTGTCGACGGTGCCGTACCAGTTGTCCGAGCCGACGACGTTCCAGCCGGCACCCTGGGCGCGGGTGGCGGTCTTGCCGGCCAGGCCCTTGACGTTGGAGTTGTTGAAGACGACGACGTAGAGCTGCCCCTTCTTCACCACCGGCGGCGGCTTGGGGGTCGCGGTCGGGGTGACGACGACGTCGGGCGCGGGCGTCTCGGGCGCCGCGGTCTGCGACGGCTTCGCGGTCGGCTTCGCGTGCGCCGAGGAGGTGGCGCTCGCGTTCGAGGCCACGTCGGCGTCGTCGTTCTGGGTCGCGATGAACACCAGGCCGCCGAGCGCGACGGCGGAGATGCTGAAGACCATCAGGCGGGTCGGGAGCACGAAACCGCGCTCGTCCCGGACCCGGGTGAACCTCATCGGAACACCCGTCAGAGCTCGAACCCGAGGCGGCGGGCCGAGCGCTGCCGCTGGCGGGCGGCACGGAGGCGACGCAGGCGACGGACCAGCAGCGGGTCGTGCGCGAGCGCCTCGGGACGGTCGATGAGGGCGTTGAGGACCTGGTAGTACCGCGTCGAGCTCATGTCGAACTTCTCGCGGACGGCGGTCTCCTTGGCGCCGGCGAACTTCCACCACTGGCGCTCGAAGTCGAGGATGCCGCGATCGCGCTCCGACAGCGCGCCGGACTCGCCGGGCTGACCGGAGTTCAGGGCGTGACTGGCGGCCATCGTCGTCGGCTCCTCGGGCTTGCTTCCATCAGACTCAGTCATGGGACTCCGGCCATCCTAGGGGACGAACCACACGGATGTCATTCGCCTCCCCGGAATGTCGCGAGCGGCCCGAAACGCCCCCGGAGCGCGCCCCGAGCGCGCCCCGAGCGCGCCCGGGCGCACCGGACCCGCCCGGACCTCTAGGGTGGGGACGTGACTGGAACGAGGCGCCGCGCCGCGGGCGCCGCACGCGCGGACCTGGTGATCGTCGCGAACCGGCTGCCCGTCGACCGGGTGGTGCAGCCGGACGGGTCGGTGACCTGGCGCCGCTCCCCCGGCGGCCTGGTCAGCGCACTGGCCCCGGTGATGGCCAAGCAGCCCGGCGCCTGGATCGGCTGGCCCGGCGACGTCGTCGAGGACGTGAAGCCCTTCGAGCACGAGGGCATGGCGCTGATCCCGGTCACGATCTCCGCCACGGAGTACGAGGAGTACTACGAGGGCTTCTCCAACGCCACCCTGTGGCCGCTCTACCACGACGTGGTCGCGAAGCCGGAGTTCCACCGCGAGTGGTGGGACTCCTACGTCGAGGTCAACCGCCGGTTCGCCGAGGCCGCCGCGGAAGCGGCCGCCGAGGGCGCGATGGTCTGGGTGCAGGACTACCAGCTCCAGCTGGTCCCGGCCCTGCTCCGCGAGCTCCGCGAGGACCTCCGGATCGGCTTCTTCCTGCACATCCCGTTCCCGCCCGCCGAGCTGTTCAGCCAGCTGCCCTGGCGCCGGCAGATCCTCGAGGGCCTGCTCGGCGCCGACATCGTCGGGTTCCAGCTCTCCGGCGCCGCGCAGAACTTCATCCGGCTGGTCCGCCAGCGGGTGGGGCACAAGACGCACCGCGACTCGGTCTACCTGCCCGACGGCCGGATGGTGACCGCGAAGGCCTACCCGATCTCGATCGACACCGCCGCGTTCGAGGCGCTCGCCGCCTCCCCGGAGGTGCAGGAGCGCGCCGCCCGGATCCGCTCGGACCTGGGCAACCCGCGCAAGCTCTTCCTCGGCATCGACCGGCTCGACTACACCAAGGGCATCTACGCCCGGCTGCGCGCCTTCAGCGAGCTCATCCACGACGGCCACTTCACCGTCGAGGACGCCACCTTCGTGCAGGTCGCCAGCCCGTCGCGGGAGCGCGTGGACCAGTACCGGATCCTGCGCGACGACATCGACCGCCTGGTCGGGCACATCAACGGCGACCTCGGCCGGATCGGCCGCCCGGCGATCTCCTACCTCAACGCGTCGTTCCCGCAGTCGGAGATGGCGGCCCTGTACGTCGCCGCCGACATCATGGTCGTCACGCCCTTCCGCGACGGGATGAACCTGGTCTCCAAGGAGTACGTCGCCTCCCGGATCGAGGGCGACGGGGCGCTGGTGCTCTCCGAGTTCGCCGGCGCCGCCGAGGAGCTGCGCCAGGCCTACCTGGTCAACCCCTACGACATCAACGGGATGAAGGCCCAGATGCTCGAGGCCTACCTGGCCGACGACAAGGAGCAGCGCCGCCGGATGAAGGCGATGCGCAAGACCGTCGCCGAGAACGACGTCGCCACCTGGGCGTCCTCGTTCTTCGAGGACCTCGCCCTGGTCCGGCAGGGGCACGACAAGCAGGTCAAGCCGGCCCGTCGGTCCTGACGGCGGCTCAGGCCTGCTTGCCCGACCCGAACATCCGGCCGACGACCTGGTCGAAGACCGCGTCCGGCGTGAGGTCGCGGCTCAGCGTGATCGCGCGGGCGCCCCGACCGACGGGGTAGCGGGCTGCCGGGCGGGCGGTCGTCGCGGCCTTGCGGATCTTGCGGGCCACCGTCTCCGGCGTCGACGCGCGGCCCGGCTTGTCGAACTCGGTCAGGACCTGGTGGGCGCGCTTGGCCCAGCGCGCGTAGGCGGTGCTGCCCGACCGCTCCAGCAGGGAGTCGCGGGCGATCTCGTTCCACTCGGTGATGATCGGCCCCGGCTCGATGATCACGACCTTGATGCCGAAGGGCTTGAGCTCCAGGCGCAGGCAGTCGCTGAACCCCTCCACCGCGAACTTCGTCGCGTGGTACCAGGCGCCGAACGGCTCGTAGAACTTCCCGCCGATCGAGCTCACGTTGACGATCCGGCCCGCGCCCTGCGCCCGCATGTGCGGGGTGACCAGCTGGGTGAGCCGGGCCAGGCCGAAGACGTTGACGTCGAACTGGCGGCGGGCCTCGTCGATCGGGACGTCCTCGACCGCGCCGTAGGAGCCGTAGCCCGCGTTGTTCACCAGCACGTCGATCCGGCCCTGCTCGGCGACGATCCGCTCGACGCCGGCGACCATCGAGGCGTCCTCGGTGACGTCCATGGCGAGCACGTGCGCACCGGCGGCGGCGAGGTCCTGCATCCGCTCGACGCGGCGGGCGACGGCGTACACGGTGAAGCCGGCGGCGAGCAGCTCGGTCACGGTGCGGGCGCCGATCCCGGAGGACGCGCCGGTCACCAGGGCGACGGGGGATCCGTTGGTCATGGGCCGTTCCTACCGGCCCGTCGCCGGGGTGTCCATGGTCGGACCAGGCTCTGGCCGGGGTCGCTTCGGTCACATCGCGGCGGTTTCGGACGAGCGACCCGTAACGCCGACCCGTAATTGGTAGTTTTCGAGGCATGGATCTGATCCCGAAGCCGGACCAGGTCGCCTCCGCCGCCAGCAACGTCGCGCACAAGATGCTGTACGGCGGGCTGGCGGACCTGCGCCCCATGCCCCGAACCCTCATCGACGACGGGCCGCTGCGCGAGGTCTACCACTACCGACCCCAGAAGCAGGTCCGCTCGACCGGGGACCCGGTCCTGCTGGTCACCCCGCTGGCCGCGCCGGCGCTCTGCTTCGACCTCCGCCGGGACTGCTCGCTGGTCGAGCACTTCGTCAAGGCCGGGCGCCCGACCTACCTCGTCGAGTACGGCGAGATCTCGTTCAAGGACCGCAACCTCGGGATGGAGCACTGGGTCGAGGAAGTCGTCCCGGAGGCGATCAAGGCCGCCAGCGAGCACGCCGGCGGCCGTCCGGTGCACGTGATCGGCTGGTCCCTCGGCGGGATCTTCGCGACCCTGGTCGCGGCCGCGCAGCCGAACCTGCCGATCGCCTCGCTGACCGTCGTCGGCTCCCCGTTCGACGTCCGCCAGGTCCCGCTCGTCGCCCCGCTGCGCCCGCTCCTGCGGCTCACCGACGGCGGCGTCGTCACCCAGATCTACCGGGCCATGGGCGGTGCCCCGAAGCCGCTGGTGCGGCGCGCGTTCCAGCTCAGCAGCGGCACCAAGGTGCTGACCAAGCCGCTGGCGATCCTGCAGCACCTCGACGACGCCGAGTGGCTGGCCCAGATCGAGGCCGTCGACCGGTTCACCGCGAACATGATCGCCTACCCGGGCCGCACCTTCGGGCAGATGTACCACCGGATGCTGAAGCACAACCAGCTCAGCGGCGGCAAGGTGGAGCTGTCCGGGCGCGAGATCGACCTCGCCGCGATCACGGCGCCGACCCTGGTCTTCGCCGGCAACACCGACGGCATCGCGCCGATCCCGGCGGTCAAGCACCTGGTGGGGCTGCTCAAGAACGCCCACGAGGTGCGCTTCGAGATCGTCCCCGGCGGGCATCTCGGCATGCTCACCGGCCGGGCGGCGCGTCGTACGACGTGGGTGGTGATGGACGAGTGGATCGCGCAGTACTCGACCCCGGACGACCGCTCGGAGGCCGCCGCCCCGAAGAAGGCCACCGCCAAGAAGGCCACCGCCAAGAAGGCAGCCGCCAAGAAGGCAGCCGCGAAGAAGGCGCCGGCGAAGAAGGCCGCGAAGAAGGCCGCTGCTCCCGCCGAGGTCGCACCGGACCGGTCCGCGATCGGCTCGAACCGCGAGCGGCGGTTCACCTCGTCCTCCTCCCGAGACCTGGCGCAGAAGCGATGAGGCGCGCGCTCCTCGGGGCCGCGCGCATCGGGCTGGTGGCGGTCTTCGCCGCGTCCGCGGCCGGCTGCGGCTCGGGCGGGCTCGGCGTCGGCGACACCGAGCAGCCGGTCCGCGAGATCAAGCAGTACGTCGCCCTCGGGGACGCCTACGCCTCGGCGCCGTACGCGGGGACGACCGACCCGGCCGGCGGCTGCCTGCGCTCGCAGGACAACTACCCGGCCCTGGTCGCCGCGCACCTGAAGGTCGACCTCACCGACGTGACCTGCACCGGCGCCACCTCGGACGCGGTGCTGCACGCCTCGGACTCCCCCGACGGCAGCGGCCGGCTGCCCGCGCAGCTCGACGCACTGACCCCGGGCACCGACCTGGTCACGCTCACGGTCGGGATCCAGGACGCCGACCTCCTGAACCGCGGGTTCCGGGTCTGCATGGTGCTGCCCTGCGGGAAGCAGCAGATCCCCGCGGCCACCCTCGCGCCCGAGGCCGCCGCGGCCGGGCAGGCGATCACCCAGGTGGTGCGGGCGATCCAGGACAAGGCGCCGTCGGCGTACATCGTGGTCGTCGGCTACCCGAAGGTGATCCCGGACGAGAACCCGTGCCCCGCGGTCGCGACCGCACGCGCCGAGGACTACGCCGGGACCGCGCTCATGTTCACCCAGTTCCAGGCGTACGCCGAGTCGGCGGCCCGGCAGACCGGCTCGTACTTCGCCGACCTGTGGCCGGCGACGTCGAGCCACGACGTCTGCTCCACCGAGCCGTGGGTCCGCCCGGCGAGCGCGCCGCGCGGGCGGAACTTCGCGCTGATGCCGCTGGCCCCCGCGCAGCAGGCGGCGGCGGACGCCGTCGACGCCGTGGTCCAGGGGCTCGCGGCGCGCTGAGCGTCACCACGGCACGCCTATCATCGACCGCGATGCGCACCCGACGCCCCCTCCCCCGGTACGCCGCGACTTTGGTCGCGCTGGTCGCCGTGTCCGCCGCCCTCGCCGGTTGCGGCGGCGGCAGCGACCCGGGCAAGGAGCCCGTCGACGCCCGGGCCTACGCGGCCCTCGGCGACTCCTACTCCTCGGGCGCCGGGATCACCCCGGTCGACGACCTGGCCTGCTACCGCTCGGAGCAGGACTATCCCAAGCTGCTCGCCGCGAAGCTCGACCTGCAGGTCGACGACGTGACCTGCGGCGGCGCCGAGACCACGAACCTGAGCGAGCGCCAGACCCAGGGAGGCGGCGTGAACCCGCCGCAGCTCGACGCGGTCGACGCGCAGACCAGCCTGGTCACTCTCGGCATCGGCCTCAACGACAAGGGTCTTGCCTACGTGCTCAGCTACGCCTGCCTGCCCAGCGCCGGCGCGAAGGCCACCTGCGACGCCTACCTGAAGCTGCCCTACAGCGACGTGCAGGAGGCGATCACCGCGGCCGTGGCGCGGGTCGGATCGGCGCTGGACGAGATCAAGTCCCGGGCGCCGGAGGCCCAGGTCGTGCTGGTCGGCTACCCACGCGGGCTGCCCGAGACCGGCTCCTGCCCGGCGAAGCTGCCGCTGCCGCAGGCCGCCCTGGACCGCGGACGGCGCGCCGCCGCGGACATCGAGGCGGCGTACAAGCAGGTGGCCGCCGACGAGAAGGTCACCTACCTGAGCACGTACGACGCCTCCGAGGGCCACGACATCTGCTCGGCGGACCCGTGGGTCAACGGGATCAAGGGGGCGGGGTCGCTGGGCGCCTCGCTGCACCCGACGCTGACCTACCACCAGGCGGTCGCCGGGATGCTCGCGCCGCTGGTGAAGAAGTGAGCCGGCGCTGAGCACCCTCGACGACCTGGTCGGCCGGGGGCTGGTCGCGGCGGACTGGGCCGAGGCGCTGGCCCCGGTCGAGCCCGACCTCGTCGCGATGGGTCGCTTCCTGCGTGACGAGATCGCCGCCGGCCGCGGCTACCTGCCCGCCGGCGACCAGGTGCTGCGCGCGTTCCAGCGGCCGCTGGCCGAGGTGAAGGTGCTCGTCGTCGGGCAGGACCCGTACCCGACGCCGGGCCACCCGGTGGGGCTGTCCTTCTCGGTCGCCCCGGACGTGCGGCCGCTGCCGCCGAGCCTGGTGAACATCTACAAGGAGCTCTGCGCCGACCTCGGGGTGCCACCGCCGTCGACCGGCGACCTGTCGCCGTGGGCCGACGCCGGCGTGCTGCTGCTGAACCGGACCCTCACGGTCACGCCGGGGGTCTCCAACGCGCACCGCGGCAAGGGCTGGGAGCCGGTCACCGAGCGGGCGATCACGGTGCTCGCCGAGCGCGGCGGCCCGCTGGCGGCGATCCTCTGGGGACGGGACGCGCAGTCGCTCAAGCCGCGGCTGGGCCCGGTCCCGTGGGTCGAGTCGGTGCACCCGAGCCCGCTGTCGGCGCACCGCGGGTTCTTCGGCTCCCGGCCGTTCAGCCGGGTGAACGCGCTGCTCGTCGAGCAGGGCGGCGCGCCGGTGGACTGGAAGCTGCCGTAGCGGGAACCTGGGAGTCAGGAACATAGACAGTTACTTGAATGTTGAACTAACATGACTCCCATGAACGACCGGATGCCTGCTCTGTACATCGGCCACGGAGCGCCGCCGCTCCTCGACGACCCCGTGTGGTCGGGCCAGCTGCGCGACCTCGCCGGCACGTTCGCCCGCCCGCGCGCGATCCTCATCGTCAGCGCGCACTGGGAGTCCGCACCGCTCTCGCTGAGCGCCAGCGGTCCGGGCACCGAGCTGGTCTACGACTTCGGCGGCTTCGACCCGAAGTACTACCGGATGCGCTACGACACCCCGGACGCCACCGCCCTCGCCCAGCGGGTCGCCGCGATGATGCCGGACACCGAGCAGGTGCACCAGCACGCCAGCCGCGGCCTCGACCACGGCGCCTGGGTGCCGCTGACGATCATGTACCCCGAAGCCGACATCCCGGTGCTGCAGATGTCGCTGCCGACCCAGGACCCCTACCAGCTGCTCACCCTGGGCAGCCGGCTGCGCGAGCTCCGCGACGAGGGCGTCCTGGTGATCGGGTCCGGCTTCCTCACCCACGGCCTGCCGTTCCTCACCGACTTCCGGATCGACGCCGCCGCCCCCGGCTGGTCGACCGACTTCGACCACTGGGCGGCCGAGGCGCTCTCCCGCGGCGACGTGGCCGAGCTGGCGTCGTACCGGACGAAGGCGCCGGGGATGCCGTACGCGCACCCGACCGTCGAGCACTACACGCCGCTCTTCGTCACCCTCGGCGCCGCCCTCGACCCCGAGGCCCCCGGCGACCAGGTCATCGACGGCTTCTGGCTCGGCCTCTCCAAGCGCAGCCTGCTCGTCGCCTGACCGTTGAATGGGGACTTCCGGTCCGTTGAGTTGGGGACGGAGTCTCCAACTCAACGGACCGGAAGTCCCCATTCAACGTGCTTGGGTCAGGCTCCCAGGATGAGCGAGGCGGCCATCTCGCCGATCATGATGGCCGGGGCGTTGGTGTTGCCGCCGGTGATCGACGGCATGATCGAGGCGTCCGCGACGCGCAGGCCCTCGACGCCACGGACCTTGAGGTCGGGACCGACGACGGAGAGCTCGTCGACGCCCATCCGG
The DNA here is from genome assembly GCF_052114005.1 of Marmoricola sp. RAF53. Classification (NCBI taxonomy): domain Bacteria; kingdom Bacillati; phylum Actinomycetota; class Actinomycetes; order Propionibacteriales; family Nocardioidaceae; genus Marmoricola; species Marmoricola sp. RAF53. The sequence goes on from NZ_JBFRDX010000003.1 coordinate 120,851, forward strand.
CAGGTGCCGACGCCGTGGTAGATCGAGGTCGCGCGGTTCAGGATCTCCTGGCGCAGCTCGCTGCCCTTCAGGCCGATGCCCGGGTGGATCTCCTCCTTGCAGGCACCGCCGAAGGCCTTGTCGGCCATGATCGCGCGGGTCATCTCCGAGCCCTCGAGGAGCAGGTCCAGGTCGGTGGACTCGGCGAGGTAGTTGAAGTCGATCAACGGGGTCGCCGTCGGGTCGGCCGACGACAGCCGCAGGGTTCCCCGGCTCTTCGGGTAGATCAGCGAGACCAGCACGGTCATCGCCGTACGGGGGTCGACGTCGTGGCGGATCGCCTCGTCCTGGTTCGGCGAGACGTAGGACCACGGCAGCATGTGCAGCTGCATGTTCGGGACGTCGCCCACGGCCTGCGAGGTCTTGACGAACCCGACCGACTCGAAGACCGAGTTCGCCAGGAACGTCGTCCCCGGGCGCATGATCTCCTTCGCGATGCCCTTGGCGAAGAAGAAGGCGTTGCCCTTCATCTTCGTCGAGGTGGTGTGGAAGGTCAGCGCGTGGAACATGTGGTCGTGCAGGTTGTCGCCGACCGGCAGGTCCGAGACGACCTGGATGCCGTGGTCGCGCAGGTGCTGGGCGTGGCCGACGCCGGAGAGCATCAGCAGCTGGGCCGAGCCGACGAAGCCGGCCGAGAGGATGACCTCCTTGCCGGCGCGGATCGTCCGCGTGCCGCCCTTCTTGTCCGTCACCTCGACGCCGGTGGCGCGGCCGTTCTCGATGTTGACCTTGGTGACCATCACCTCGCTCTGCAGCTCGAGGGTGGCCGGGGCGAGGTTGTGCACGTAGCCGCGGGAGGCGCTGTAGCGCAGGCCCTCGGCGGCGTTCTGCTGCATGTAGGAGATGCCCTCCTGGGAGGCACCGTTGTAGTCCTCGTTGATCGGCACGCCGAGCACGTTCGAGGTGGCCTCGAGGAACTGGTGGGTGCCCTCCTGCGGGAACTTGCACTTCGAGATCCGGATCGGACCGCCGGCGCCGCGGTAGTCGTCCGCGCCGCCCTCGAAGTCCTCCATCCGCTTGTACGCCGCGTTGACCGAGTCGGCGTCCCAGCCGGTGTTGCCCTCGGCCGCCCAGGAGTCGTAGTTGGCGCGGTTGCCGCGGACGTAGACCATGCCGTTGACCGAGGACGAGCCGCCGACGACCTTGCCGCGCGGGACCGGCATCTTGCGGTCGAGGATGTGCTTCTGCGGCACGGAGTAGAAGCCCCAGTCGACGGTCTTCTTGATCTCCGGCACGGCGTGCATCGGGCCGATCATGCCGGGCTTCTTGACGAGGAACTTCTCGTCGCTCTTGCCCGCCTCGAGCAGGATCACGCTGTGACCCGCCTGCGCGAGGCGGCCGGCGACCGCGCTCCCCGAGCTGCCCGATCCGACGACGACGTAGTCAGCCTCGTTGGCCCGCTGCTTTGCCATGCTTCATCCTCATTCATCCGACGGGGGTGAGCCGGGTCACCCCGAGCTCGGATAAATGTAACAAGTTCTAGTTTGCTGGAACAGACGCGTCCCGATACTGGGCCGAAGGTCCCGAGGACCGGGAGTGGCAGGATCGGGGGCGTGCGGATCCTCTCCATCCAGTCAGCGGTCGCCTACGGCCACGTCGGCAACAGCGCCGCCGTCTTCCCGCTGCAGCGCCTGGGCCACGAAGTCCTGCCGGTCAACACCGTCAACTTCTCCAACCACACCGGGTACGGCGCCTGGCGCGGCCCCGTGCTCGCCGGCGCCGACGTCCGCGAGGTGATCCTCGGGATCGAGGAGCGCGGCGCCCTCGCCGAGGTCGACCTGGTGCTCTCCGGCTACCAGGGAAGCCCGGAGATCGCCGACGTCGTCCTGGACGCGGTCGCACGGGTGAAGGCGGCGAACCCGGCGGCCCGCTACGCCTGCGACCCGGTGATGGGCAACGCCCGCAGCGGCTGCTTCGTCGACCCGGCGATCCCGGTGCTGCTGCGCGAGCAGGTCGTCGCGCGGGCCGACGTGATCACCCCGAACCAGTTCGAGCTCGCCTACCTGACCGAGGCGTTCGACGGCTCCGCCGAGGCGCCGGCCCCGACGCTCGACACCGTGATCGCGGCCGCGCACGCCGCCCGCGCTACCGGCCCGGACACCGTCCTGGTCACCAGCGTCGAGCACGCCGGCCAGGCCGAGGGCACCATCTCGATGCTGGCGGTGACCGGTGCGGGCACCTGGCAGGTGACCACGCCGCGGCTGGCGATGAAGGCCAACGGGTCCGGCGACGTCACGGCCGCGTTGTTCTCCGCGCACCTGAGCGGGACGGGCGACCCCGCGGCCGCCCTGGCCCGGACGACCTCCAGCGTCTTCGACCTGCTCACCAACACCCTCCAGGCCGGCGCCCGCGAGCTCCGGCTGGTCGAGTCGCAGGAGACCTACGCGCACCCGCGGATGCAGTTCTTGGTCGAGCAGGTCGGCTAGCTCCCCCCAGGATCAGCCGCCGTAGTACTCGGCGACCCGGTCCGTCTCGTGCTCGGTGATCTGCCGGGTCTCCGCGACCGAGGTCCGCAGGTCGGCGGGGAGCGGGGCCGAGCACGCCGCGCCGGCGCAGTCCTTGTAGCGCAGCCACACCCGCTGCATCCGGGCGAGCACGTCGGCGTACGCCGGGTCGGCCGCCAGGTTCTGCAGCTCCAGCGGGTCGCGCTCGAGGTCGTAGAGCTCCTTCTCGTCGGTGGAGTACTCGGTCAGCTTCCACCGGCCGAGCCGGATCCCACGGGTGTTCAGCTGGGAGTTCCACGGACCGTGGAAGTCCGTCGTCGGGTAGTTGCCCATCCGGCCCTCGGTGACGACCGGCCGGTCCCAGCCGCGGTCCCCACCGGTGATCACCGGGGTCAGGTCGACGCCGTCGGCCTTCGGCATCCGGCCGATCCCGGCGAACGCCGAGAAGGTCGGCGCCAGGTCGACCGTGGTGATCGGGTCGTAGCGGCGGCCGTGCGGGATCCCCGGACCGCTGATCAGGAACGGCACCCGCAGCGACGGCTCGTGCAGCTCGATCTTCCCCTGGCGCTTGCGGTGCTCGCCCAGGTAGTAGCCGTTGTCGGAGGTGAACGCCAGCACGGTCCGGTCGTACTGCCCGGTCTTGCGCAGCGTCGCGAGCGTCTTGCCGATCTCGCGGTCCAGCACGTACAGCGCCTCCGCGCGCTGCCGGCTGATCGTCGTCTCGGCGGCCTTCTCGGCATCGTTGAGCTCGGGGTAGCGGCGCAGCCACTTCGGCTTGTCCGAGACGTCGGCCTCGGCGGACCCGTGCGCCGGCGTGCCCAGTCCGTGGGTGATCCGGTCGTCGAAGCGGCCCTTGACCCAGGCCGGCCGGGCCGGCGTCACCCAGCGGATGTGACCGGGGCCGGTGCCGCGCAGGGTGAGCCGCGGGTCGTCGGGCTCGCGCGGGCTGCCGTGGTGCGGGGCGATCGGGGTGAACCACACGAACCACGGCTGCTTCGCGGCGGAGAACCGCGTGATCAGGTTCCGCGTCTGCCGGGCGAGCACCGAGGTGTTGTACCTCCCGGGGAAGGACTTGATCGTGCCGTCGATGTTCTGGGTCAGGTGGAAGTAGGCGTAGGTGCCGCCGTGCATCACAGTGCCGTCGTACTTCTCGCCGGGGCGCCACTTGTGGTCCGACCCGGCGTGCCAGGCGGTCCAGCCCGGCGGTACGTAGGTGAGCGACGGCTCGTCGGTGCCGTGGATCGCCTGCTCGCCGTACCCGTTGAGGTACTTGCCGACCAGCGCCGTCTGGTAGCCGGCGTCGTGCAGCCGGGTCGCGACCGTCGTCGAGTCGTCGAACGAGCCGAACCCGAACGGCGAGACATGGCTGAGGACGTGGTGATTGTGGGCGTAGCGGCCGGTGAGGAAGCTGGCGCGCGACGGGCAGCACAGCGGGTACGGCGCGAAGGAGTTCTCGAACGTCAGGCCGGTGCCGCCGAGGAACTTCCGCACGTTCGGCATCCAGCGCAGCTCGTCGGTGCGCATGTCGTCGGCCTCGATGACCAGGATGTTCGGCCGGTCCACCGCCGCGGGCGCGCCGGTCGCGGTCGGCACCGGGGCCGGGCTCGTGGGTCCGGCCGCGGGCCGGTCGGACCCGCCGCCGCACGCGGCCAGAGCGGCGACCAGGCCGGCCAGCAGCGCGGCCACGCCGGCGGCACGTGCGGTGCGATGGGTGCGCGCGTCGATCACAGTTCCCCTTCTCGGCACCGTGCTGGCGCCTCCACGGCCTGGTCGGTGAGCGCGCCTGCGCTCGGCCGCCGCCAGCCTACGTGCCGCGATCAGGGCTCCCGTTCCGCCATGCTGGGCGGGTGATCCACCTCAGACTGTCCCTGCCGTCCGACCTCGCCGAATCCGTCATCGAGGAGCTGCGTTCCGATCCCGCGGTGAGCAGTCTGTCGCGCCTGCCCGGGGCGTGCGTCCGCCCGGAGGGCGGCGACGTGATCATGGTCGACGTCGCCCGCGAGGCGGCCAACGCCGTCATCGAGCGGTTGCACGCGCTCGGCGTCGGCGTGGAGGGGACGGTGCACATCGAGGACGTCGGTGCCTGGTTCTCGCGGCCCGCCTTCGAGGCCGAGCGGCTGGCGCCGGGCAGCAGCGCCGACGCCGTCGTCTGGGCGGACGTCACCTACCGGTCCTACGAGGAGTCGGAGCTGAACTGGACCTACGGCGCGTTCCTCACCCTCGCGACGCTGATCGCGGCGATCGCGATCGTGCTCGACTCCCAGATCCTCACCATCGGCGCCATGGTGATCGGCCCCGAGTTCGCGCCGATCGCCGCGCTCGGCGTTGCCCTGGTACGACGCCGCCCCGCACTGCTGCGCCGGGCGGCGAGCACTCTGGCGATCGGCTTCGTCCTCGCGATCGCGCTGACCACGCTGGCGGCGCTGGCCGCCCGGGCCCTCGGCTGGGTCACCGTCGAGCAGGTCACCGCGGACCGGCCCGCCACCGGATTCATCTACACGCCCGACAAGTGGTCGTTCATCGTGGCGGTGATCGCGGCGGCCGCGGGGGTGCTGTCCCTGACCTCGGCGCGGGTCGGCGGCCTCTCCGGGGTGTTCATCTCAGTGACCACGGTGCCGGCGGCCGGCAACATCGCCCTCGGGCTCGCCTTCGGCCTCAGCCAGGAGACCTACGGCAGCTCGGCGCAGCTGCTCCTGAACATCTCCGCGATGGCGGTCGCCGGCTGGCTGACCCTGCTGCTGCAGCAGCAGGTGTGGAAGCGGATCCTGCACCGCCGGGAGCGGTTCGCGACGTCCGGCTGAGCCCGGGAGCAGGACGGCCGCGACGACCTCAGCGCTCGTGCGCCGTCCGGTCGATCTGCCAGGCGATGAAGTCCTCGGCCAGGGTGCGGACGTGGTCCCACTGCTGGTCGGAGACTCCGGCCGGGCGCCGGAAGCGCAGCACGTCGTCCTGCTGCTCCAGGGTGTGCCGGGGGCCGCCGGAACCGCTGTCGGGATCGGGGGCAGGGCCACCGGCGGCGATCATGCGGAGGGTGCCGGCCGGCCAGTCGAGCGCGCGCTCGATCTTGCCCTGGGTCCCGAGCTTCGGCCAGCGCTTGCCGTTGAGGAAGTCGCCGATCGTGCCGGGGTCGGCCTTGGTCGCCGCGACGAGCTGGGTGTTGTTCCACTCCAGGTGCGCCATCCGCGCGGCGACGGCGTCTGCCGCGCGCTGCTGGTTCTTCGTCTGGGCCATCGACCTGTGTGCTCCGGATTTGTCGTCCAGTTGGCTGGAGAACTGAGGGAACATCACGCGTCGTAGCGTTGTACACCGTGGAAGTTGACCGGGAATAATACCGCGAAACGTGTCTCCAAGGCGCCGAGCGTGCGCGATCTTCCCCGGATATCGGCAGATGTGCCTCACAGTTACCGTCCACAATCGGAAGATCGATGGCACCACCAGGGCGGATCATGGGAAAAAATGCCCGGTTTCATCCGGTGTGTCATGGAGCCGGTGACAGGATTCGAACCCGCGACCCTCTTATTACAAGTAAGACGCTCTACCAACTGAGCTACACCGGCGAGCGGTCCGCCGGACCGCGGGCGCCATCGTACCGGCGCGGACGCCCCACTCGATTGGCAGGACAAAGCGGACATCGGGGAGGATGTCCTCGTGGACCCCCTCCTGCACGAGCCGCACCATGACGGCTCCCCCCTGTACCTGAAGCAGGAGACCGCACCGCTGGGCTCCTCCGTGCAGGTCCGGGTGCGCACCCACGCCGACCGGCCGGCCGACGCGATCTGGTTGCGGACGGTCGAGGACGGCGAGCCGTTCTTCAGCCCTTGCGAGGTCGAGCACGTCGACGGCACCAGCATCTGGTGGACCGGGCAGGTGCACGTCCGCAACCCGGTGCAGCGCTACCGGTTCATGGTCGTCGAGGGCGACTCGTTCCGCTGGCTCAACCAGGCCGGCGTCCACGACCGCGACGTCACCGACGCGCACGACTTCCGGATCACGTCGTACGACGCCGCGCCGGCGTGGGGCCGCGACGCGGCCGTCTACCAGATCTTCCCGGACCGCTTCGCCCGCTCGGCGGCCGCCGACGCCCGGCCGATCCCCGACTGGGCGGTCCCCGCGCAGTGGTCGGACGACCCGGTGCACGAAGGACCGATCACGCCGCTGCAGTTCTACGGCGGCGACCTCGACGGCATCGTCGAGCACCTCGACCACGTGGTCGCCCTCGGCTTCGACACGATCTACCTGACGCCGGTCTTCCCGGCAGAGTCCAACCACCGCTACAACGCCAGCACCTTCGACGAGGTCGACCCGCTGCTCGGCGGCGACGAGGCCTACCGCCGGCTGGTCGACGCGGCGCACGCCCGCGGCCTGCGCGTGTTCGGCGACCTCACCAGCAACCACACCGGCGACACCCACGAGTGGTTCCGGATCGCGCAGGCCGACCCGACGAGCCGCGAGCGCTCGTTCTACTACTTCGCCCCCGACGGCAGCCACGAGGGCTGGAAGGGGCACGGCACCCTGCCGAAGCTCGACCACCTCGACGAGGAGGTCGGCCGGCGCTTCCGCGACGTGGTCCGGCGCTGGCTCGAGTTCGGCCTCGACGGCTGGCGGATCGACGTCGCCAACATGACCGGCAGGCGCGCCGACGTCGACGTCGCCCACCGGGTGGCGCGGGAGATCCGCGAGGCCGCGACCGAGGTCCGGCCGGACGCCCTGGTGCTGGCCGAGCACGGTCACGACGCCACCGGCGACCTGGACGGCGACGGCTGGCACGGGACGATGAACTACTACGGCTTCTCGTTCCCGATCTGGGAGTGGTTGCGCGACCCGTGGCGGCCGGTGCCGAGCTTCGGTCTGCCGGTGGGCGTGCCACGGCGCGACGGGACCGCGGTGGTCCGGTCGATGCGTGAGTTCGCGGCGAGCTTCGGCTGGCGCGCGCTGGGCACCAGCTGGAACATCCTCGGTTCGCACGACTCCCCGCGGATCCGCACCACCACCGGGTCGGCCGACCTGCACCACCTGGCCGTCGTCCTGCAGTTCACGCTGCCCGGCGTGCCGATGGTGTTCGCCGGCGACGAGCTCGGCCTGGAGGGCACCGACGGCGAGGACTCGCGCCGGACGATGCCGTGGCAGGACCAGGAGACCTGGGACCCGGCGACGCCGGAGGTGTACGCCGCCCTGGCGGCGCTGCGTCGCCGGCACGTGGCGCTGCGCCGCGGCAGCCTGCGCTGGGTCCACGTCGGGACCGACGACATCGCCTACCTGCGCGAGCACCCGCTGGAGACGCTGCTCGTCCGGGTGACCCGCGACGGCACCCCGGAGGCCGAGCTCCCCGGCGTGCGTCTGGTCGAGAAGCTCTACACCGTCGGGCTCAGCGGCCGGTCGCCGCGCGCGACCGTGTGGCGGGTGCGGCTCTGAGGCGTGCGGATCAGGCGTGCCGGCTGTCGCCGGACTGCCAGGCGTCCTCGTCCGCCGTGCGCGAGGTGACCGTCTTGGGCAGCTTGCCGTCGGCGAGCTGACGGACCGAGACGTTCTCGAAGACGTCGCGCAGCGAGCTGCGCCCGGCGATCCAGACGTGCTGGAGGACCGCCGCGGACTCGTTGTACTCGACGGACTCGGGACGCATCCCGTAGACGGAGACCAGCGGGCCGTCGACGGCCCGGATCACGTCGGCCACCGACACGTCGGAGGCGTCCCGGTTGAGCCGCCAGCCGCCCGACTGGCCGCGCTGGGCGATGACGACGCCGGAGCGGCGGAGGTCGGCGAGGATCGCCTGCAGGAAGCCGTGCGGGATGTCCTGGAGGCGGCCGAGCTCCTCGGCCGAGACCGGCGCTCCGTCCGTACGCCGGGCGATCTCGATGAGCGCCCGGAGGGCGTAGTCGGACTTGGCGGTGACGCGCATGGACCAAGTCTCTCAGATCAGTCGGGTTGGATGGCTTTCACTCGCCGAGATCGAGCGCGATGTACGGCTCGACCACGATCTCGCCCCGGGTCGTGACCCGGACCGGCTGGATCCCGGCCGGCCGCCCGGCGGCGTACGTGACCAGGGTGAACTCGGCATCGCGCCGCAGCTTGCTCCCGATCGCGAGCGCGTACGCCGCCCCGCCGGTGGTCCCGTTCGTGTAGCTGTAGCCGACCTTCTGGTTGCTGCCGATCACCCGGTCCGGCCCGACCTGGACGTGCAGGTGCCCGGCGACGACCAGGTCCACGCAGCCCTTCGCCACCGCGTCCCTGGCCAGGTTGGCGTCGTGGACGACGAGCGTCGCGACCCGGTGGCCCTGCTGGTCGAGGTCGCAGACCTCGCCGGTCAGCTGGTCGCGGACGTCGTCGAAGGACGCGCCGCGGATGTCCCGGTAGGCGCCCAGCCCGCTCGAGCGCGGGTCGTCGACACCGAAGAACCGGGCGCCGGCGAACGGCGTCGCGACCTCGTGGTCGAGGTGGGTCCAGCCGTGCCGGGAGAGGTAGCCGCTGACGAACTTGCCGTGGTCGTGGTTGCCGGAGACGGCGATGTGCGCGTCGTACCCGCTGAAGGTGTCGTTCAGCGAGTCGAGGCTGAAGGTCTCCCAGGTCTCGCCGGTCGAGGTGTCGTCGCCGGCATCGATCACCGCGGTCGCCCCGCCCAGGTCGGCCACCGCCCGCACCACCGGGTCCATGCCGACGTTGTCGTGCCGGTCGCTGACCAGCACCGCCACGGACTGGCCGTCCTCGGGCGCGTGCAGCTTCTCGGCGACCGACGGGGCCTTGGCGACCAGGGACTCGTAGAACGTCTTGCTGTGGTCGTAGCTGTCGAACGCGCTCGCGATCAGCTTGCGGGTGCCGTCGGTGATCAGGCCGCCCTGCACCTCGACGTCGCGGAGCTCGCTGGGCACCGTCAGCTCCGGCACCGCGGCCGGGAGCGCGATCCAGCTCGTCGTCTGCACCCGCGGCGGGTCCGGCCGCCACGGCTGCACCACGGCCAGGACCGCGAGTCCGCCCGCCGTCGCGACGACGGCCCCGGTCCGCAGGGACGGCCGGAGCAGCTCGGCACGGCGGCGCTCGCCGAGCAGCAGCCAGAGCCCGATCGGGATCGCGGCCAGCACGGCCGCCCGCAGACCTGCGTCGATCGCCATCCCCTTGAGCTCGTCGGTGACCGCGCGGACCTCGGCGTCAGGGCGGTTCGCGATCAGCGCGTACCGCTGGATGAGCTCGTCGGTGTCGGCGGCGCGTGTCTTGCCGACGTCGACGCGGACGCCGAGCCGGCTCCCGGACGGCATCCGCAGGTCGGGCAGGTAGGGGCCGGTGGAGAGCCGCACGTAGCGGTCGAGCGTCGGGCGCACGACGGCGTCGTGGCTGGCGATCACCATCGACGTCTGCGAGTGCAGGAAGAGCACGATCCACAGCGGGACGGCGAGAAGCAGCCAGACCGCGACCAGACCGAGGCGGCGCATCAGGTCCTTAGGCGCTCTGCCCGGCGCGCTTCCGGGCGATGGCGTACAGGGCGACCGAGGCGGCGACCCCGGCGTTGAGCGACTCCAGCGACGAGCTCATCGGGATCGAGACGAGCTGGTCGCAGGTCTCCGCGACCAGCCGCGACAGGCCCTCGCCCTCGGAGCCGACCACGACGACCAGCGGCCCGTCGGCCAGGTCGAGGTCGGGCAGCGACACCTCGCCGTCGGCGGCCAGGCCGACCACCATGCAGCCGGCCTCCTGGTACGCCTTGAGCTGGCGGGTCAGGTTGACCGCCTGCGCGACGGGCAGCCGCGCGGCGGCACCGGCGGAGGTCTTCCACGCCGAGGCGGTCATGCCCGCCGAGCGCCGTTCCGGGACGACGACGCCGTGGGCGCCGAAGCCGGCCGCCGAACGCACCACTGCACCGAGGTTGCGCGGGTCGGTGACCGAGTCGAGAGCCACGATCAGCGCGGGCTCGCCGAGCTCCGCGGCGCGGTTGAGGAAGTCGTCGGGGTGCGCGTACTCGTACGCCGGCACCCGGGCGGCCAGTCCCTGGTGGACGGCGCCCGCGGTCATCCGGTCGAGCTCGACGCGCGGGACCTCCATCAGCGAGACGCCCTGCTCCGAGGCGAGACCGAACGCCTCGCGGAGCCGGCCGTCGCGCTCTGCCCCCTCGGCGACGTACACCGCGGTGATCGGCATGTGCGCGCGCAGCGCCTCGACGACGGAGTTGCGACCGGCGATCCACTCGGAGTCGCCGCCGCGGGCGACCTTCTTCCGCGGCCGCGCGGTGGTCGCCTTCTCCGCGCGCTTCTTGACCTTGTACTGCTTGTGGTACTCGCGCTCGGACGCCTTCGGGGTCGGGCCCTTGCCCTCCAGGCCGCGGCGTACCCGGCCTCCGGAGCCGGCGGTGGGGTTGCCCTTGCCGGTCTTCTTGATCGCACCCTTGCGCTGCGAATTGCCTGCCATCAGCCGATGCTCCACTTCGCACCCGACGGGGTGTCCTCGATCGTGATCCCTGCGGTCTTGATCCGGTCGCGGATGGCGTCCGCGGCAGCGAAGTCCTTCGCCGCCCGGGCTGCCTCCCGCTGGTCCAGCAGCGCCCGGACGAGCACGTCGACGGCGTTGGTCAGGCCCTCGCTCGCGGTCCCGCCCTGCGCGGCCCAGTGCGGGTCCGCCGGGTCCAGGCCGAGCACGCCGAGCATGGCGCGGACCGCGCCGCCGGCCCGGCCGGCCTCGGCACTGGCGCCCTCGCCGAGCAGCCGGTTGCCCTCGCGGACGGTGTCGAAGACGACTGCCACGGCGGCCGGCGTCCCGAGGTCGTCGTCCAGGGCCGCGGTGAACGCGTCCGGGAGGTCCTGGGCGACCTCGTGCTCGGCGACCCGCTCCAGGAAGCTCTCCACCCGGCGGAACGCGGACGCCGCCTCGTCGAGCGCCTCGAAGGAGAACTCGACGTGCGAGCGGTAGTGCGCGGCGACCATGTAGTAGCGCAGCTCGATGCCGCGGACCCGCTGCAGCACCGACGGCACCGAGAGCGTGTTGCCGAGCGACTTGCTCATCTTCTCGCCCGACGTGGTGATCCAGGCGTTGTGCAGCCAGTACGACGCGAACGCGCCGCCGGCCGCGCGGGACTGGGCCTGCTCGTTCTCGTGGTGCGGGAAGCGGAGGTCGACGCCGCCGCCGTGGATGTCGAAGGCCTCGCCGAGGTACTTGCCGGCCATCGCCGAGCACTCGATGTGCCAGCCGGGCCGGCCGCGGCCCCACGGCGAGGGCCAGGACGCGGTCCGGGGCTCGGAGTCGGCCTTCCAGCCCTTCCAGAGGGCGAAGTCGCGCGGGTCGCGCTTGCCGCGCGGGTCGGCGTCCTGCGCGGCCTCCATGTCGTCGATCGCCTGGTGGGTCAGCTCGCCGTAGGCGGGCCACGAGCGGACGTCGAAGTAGACGTCGCCGGAACCGTCCGCGGCGGGGTAGGCGTGCCCGCGCTCGACGAGGAGCTCGATCAGCTCGACCATCTCGGGGACGTGGCCGGTGGCCAGCGGCTCGAACGTCGGCGGCAGCACGTGCAGCGCGTCGTAGGCCCGGTCGAGCTCGCGTTTCATGTCGTAGGCCAGGTTGTACCAGGGGCGGCCCTGGGCGGCGGACTTCAGCAGGATCTTGTCGTCGATGTCGGTGATGTTGCGGATGAACGTCACCTCGTAGCCGCGGGCGACCAGCCAGCGGCGCAGCACGTCGAAGTTCACGGCCGAGCGGACGTGGCCAACGTGCGGCTCGGACTGCACGGTCAGACCGCACACGTAGACGCCGGCCCTGCCCTCGACGAGGGGGACGAAGTCACGGACCTCGCCGCTGGCGGTGTCATGGAGCCTGAGAGTCACCGGAGGAGTCTATCGGCGCGGAGGGGGTGTGAAAATTGCGTACTCGTGGGACGAGTGGGGTTACCGTTCCGGTGTGCGCCTCCCCGACCTCCACCTCGATCTCCGGCCCCGGATCGCCGCGCTCCTGGCCCAGCCGCGCGTCGCGGTGTCGCTGGTCGCGCTGGTGCTCGTGGTGGTACCGCTCGGCATCCTCACCCACGGCCTCGACGATCCCGGACGACGCGACGGCCTCCGGTTGGTGGCCGGCGCCCCCGGGGTGCACACCTACCGCGTGCTCACCACCGACGCGGACTTCGGCGGCGGGGTCGTCGCCGGCAGCCGGGCCGGCGGCGGCAGCGTCGTCACCCGCACCGGCACCCTGCCGCGGCGCACCTGGGGCGGCCGCTCCTTCGAGTACGGCGCTTGGCGCTCGGCCTGGGTCGCCCCCGGCCAGACCTTCGCCCAGCTCGTCCCGTCCTGGAACGTCCTCACCCCGGCGGGAGCCTGGGTCCAGGTGCTCGTCCAGGTGCGCGACAGCACCGGCCGGGTCAGCTCGTTCAAGGACCTCGGCCGCTGGTCGACCCGCGACGGCGTCGTCCGCCGGTCCAGCGCCGAGACGCAGGCCGACGCCGTGGCCGACGTCGCGACGGACACGCTGCGGGCCCGGCCGGGGGTGACGCTGACGTCGTACCGGTTCATGGTGCGGCTGATGCGGCTGCCCGGGCGCACCGGCCCGACGCTGCGTGCGATCGGTGCGGTCGTCTCCCGGATGCCGGTCGGCACCCCGGCCACCTCCTCGCCGCTCTCCACCACGCCGGTCACGCTGGCGGTGCCGTCGTACTCGCAGATGACGCACCGCGGCCAGGACCCGCGGTACGGCGGCGGCGGCGAGGCCTGGTGCTCGCCGACCTCGGTGGCGATGCTGCTCGGCTACTACCACCGGCTGCCGACCCCCGCCGAGTACGCCTGGGCGCCGTACCGGCAGGCGTGGGTGAACCACGTCGCCCGGCAGACCTACGACGTCGGCTACCGGGGCACCGGCAACTGGCCGTTCAACACCGCGCTCGCGGCCACCCGCGTCGGCGACGCGTTCGTGACCCGGCTGCCCGACCTGCGCGCCGCCGAACGGCTCGTCCGCGCCGGGATCCCGATCGCCGTGTCCGTGCGCTTCTCCCGCGGCCAGCTGACCGGCGCCCCGATCTCCTCCACCGCCGGGCACCTGCTCGTCCTGGTCGGCTTCACCAGCAGCGGCCGTCCGGTCGTCAACGACCCGGCGGCCAGCACCGACGCGGGCGTCCGCCGCAGCTACGACCGGGCGCAGTTCGAGCGCGCCTGGATCGGCGGCTCCGCCGGCATGGCGTACGTCGTCCGCGACGCCGCCCACCCGCTGCCGGCACGGGCCGGCCTGCGTTCCTGGTAGTCCTAGCCGTCCTGGGCGGGGTCGGCCGAGGACATCGTTCCGCGCCAGAGACCGAGGGCCACCAGCCCGAGAAGGGCCGGCCCGGCGAGGGTGACGATCCGGTAGACGAACAGGGCGGCCAGGATCTCGGCCTCGTAGCCCTGCCCCGCGTGCTCGGTGAAGATCGCGACCAGGACGGCGTCGAGGAGGCCGAGCCCGGCCAGCGGCATGATCGTCATCGGGAACCAGAGCAGGAACGACCCGATCACCAGCCAGGCCGGCAGCGCCGAGGCCGGGACGCCGACGCAGCGCAGCGCGACGAGCAGGATCGCGGCGTCGATCAGCGTCATCACGAACAGCAGTCCGAGCGAGCGCGGGAACGCGTGCTTGAAGCGTCCCGTGATGTGCGAGCGGAACTCGAGGATCTTCGCGACCCAGGCCTCCGGGTCCACCGAGGAGCGGAGCCGGTGCGCGAGCCGTCCGGCGCGCAGCCCGATCCGCTCGGCGGCGACCGGGTCGCGTACGGCGAGCCGGAGCATCACCAGCAGGGACAGCCCGACCGCCAGCGCCACGACGGCGATCGGCGTGCCCCCGAGCTGGCCGTCGGCGACGATCAGGATCGCCAGACCGACCACCGGGACGAAGAGCCGGTTGATGTAGAAGACGAGGACGTTCATCGTCGAGCCGGCCAGGCCGAGCGCCGCCCCGATCCCCCAGGTGGCGAGGAGCTTGAGCCGCAGCACCATGTCGCTCGGCGGCGGCGCGACCAGGGACACCAGCGTGGCGGCCTGGTCGCAGACCGTCGCGCGGAAGACCGACAGCCCGGGGATGAACAGCGCCAGCGGCGATGCGTTCAGGGCCTGGCGCGCGACGAGCATGAGGAGCAGCACGCCGAGCTGCCACGGCTCGACGTGCCCGATCGCCTCCCAGGCGCCGGCCCAGTCGACCTTCTCGACCAGGCCGATGATCGCGTAGCCGACGAACGCCAGCACGACCGCGACCACGATCCGGCGGATCCAGGTCCGCCGCGAGGACGGCTCAGACGCCGTAGCCACCGTCGACGTCCAGCTTCTGGCCGCTGATGAACCCGGCCCGGTCCGAGGCCAGGAAGCAGACCGCCTCGGCGACGTCGACCGCCTGGCCGAAGCGCCGCAGCGGGATGTTGCCGCGGGTGACCTCGAGTGCACGCTCGTCCAGCTCGCCGGAGGAGATCAGCCGGTCGGCCATCCCGTCGGTGAGCATGCCGGGACCGACGCAGTTCACCCGGACGCCGAACCGGCCCTCCTCGGCCGCGAGCGCACGCGCGATCGCCTCGACGGCCGCCTTCGGCGCCGAGGAGAGGCCGTCGCGGACGGGGTACCGGGTGGTGGCCGCGGTGGTCACCGCGACGATCGAGCCGTCGGTCTCGCGCAGCGCCGGCAGGCTGGCGTGCGCGATCCGGAAGAACGCCGAGGCGTCCGCTTCCAGCTGGGTACCGAGCTCGTCGGGGCCGACCTTGCTGAGGTGCCGCATCGGGACGTGCGGACCGGCCGCGTAGACGAGGGTGTGCAGGCCGCCGTACCGGGTGACGACCTGTTCGACGAGCGCGGTGCAGGCCGCGGAGTCGCCGGTGTCGAGGGCGACCGCCTCGCCGCGGACGCCGCACGCGGTCGCCTCGGAGACCGCCAGCTCGGCCTTCGCCGCCGAGGACCGGTACGTCGCCACGACCGCACTGCCGCGCTCGCCGAGCAGCCGGACGATCGCGCGGCCGATCCCGCCGCTGCCGCCGACCACGAGGGCGGCGCCGCGGTGTCCGCTGAAGTCGCTGTCCATGGTCGAAGACTAGGGCGTGTTCAGCCGGCGTCGAACTCCACCGTGTGCCAGCCGGTGGCGCCGTCGGGCACCACGTCGGTGGGCACCGAGGTCTGGGTCTCACCGCTCTTGTCGGTGGCGCGGACGACCAGGGTGTGACCGCCCTCGGCGAGGTCGACCTCGCCGGTCCACTGCACCCAGGTGTCGACGTTCGGTACGGCGCCCAGCTGGGCCTCCTGCCAGGGCCCGCCGTCGAGCTGGAACTCGACCTTCTCGATGCCGGTGTGCTGCGCCCAGGCGCTGCCGCCGACCTTCCGGGTCCCGGTGCCGATCGTGCTCCCGGCGCGCGGGACGTCGATCCGCGACTGGGTCTTGACCGGCCCCTTCTCGGACCAGCCCCGCTTGGTCCAGTAGGCGTCGATCCGGTCGAAGCGGGTGACCTCCAGGTCGACGACCCACTTGGTCGCCGAGACGTAGCCGTAGAGGCCGGGAACGACCGTCCGGACCGGGAAGCCGTGCTCGATCGGCAGCGGCTTCCCGTTCATCGCCAGCGCCAGCATCGCGTTGCGGCCGTCGGTGAGCGCGGCCAGCGGGGTGCCGCAGTTCCAGCCGTCGTGCGAGGTCTGGAGCACCGCGTCGGCCCCCGCCTGGACGCCGGCCTCGGCGAGCACGTCGCGGAGCAGGACGCCGGACCACCAGGCGTTGCCGATCAGGTCGCCGCCGACCTCGTTGGAGACGCAGCAGAGCGTCACCCAGTCCTCGGTGAGCCGGCGGCCGACCAGGTCGGCGTAGGTGAGGGTGAGCTCGTTGTCGACCATGCCGTGGACCCGCAGCTCCCAGTCCCGGGGGGAGATCGACGGCTCCACCAGGGCGGTGTGGATGAGGTAGAAGTCCTCGTTCGGCGTCCGCCACGGGCTGATCCCGGAGAGCAGCTCGGCGCCGATCGGCGCATGCCCGGCGGTGACCGGGAGGCGGAGCAGCTTGCGCGCCTGCTCGACGTTGCGGCGGCTCTGGCTGCTGATCCGGCCGAGGACGGCGGCCGCGAAGGCGACCCCCGCCACCCCGGCGGAGCGGAGCAGGAAGGCACGGCGCGAGGCCTGCGCGGCGGTGTCGTCGGCCTTCTCCTCGGCGATCCCGGCGGCGAGCACCGGGCCGGTGAGGAAGCGGTTGACCACCAGCCAGGTGATCACGCCGACGACCACGGCGAGGCCGGAGCCGAGGGTCGAGTCGTCCAGCCGGTTGACCGCGAGCAGCCCGACCCCTCCGAGGAGCAGGTAGGCCAGGTCGACCAGGAGCGGCCGGCGGCGTACCTGGGTGCCGAGCAGCGCGAACAGCGCGAGCAGCAGGGTGACGGTGCCGGCGATGAGCAGCGGCTTGTCCCGGTGGCCGACGAGGTGGATCAGCTGGATCGCGAGCCGGCCCGGCGTCAGGTCGCGCACCGCGCTGGCCACGGCGACCACCGGCGGGTTGTCGACCTGGAGCGCCCAGATCGTCGCCTGGCTGGTGACGAGCCCCGCGAGGCCGGTGACGACGCCCGCGATCGCCAGGTCGCGTGTCGTCCGGTTCACGGGTCCATCGTGACGCATCGGACCGGCTCACCCGGTGACGAACCCCTTACGGCTGCCATGATCGTGCCCATGGACCTGCGGATCGGCATCGGCACCGACGTTCACCGGCTCGCCCCCGGCCGGGCGATGCGGATCGCCGGGCTGGACTGGCCCGGGGAGGAGGTCGGCCCGGAGGGGCACTCCGACGGCGACGTCGTGCTGCACGCGATCTGCGACGCGCTGCTCTCCGCTTCCGGGCTCGGCGACCTCGGCTCGAACTTCGGCAGCGCCGAGCCGCAGTGGGCCGGCGCCGCCAGCGACGACCTCCTCGCCGAGACGCTCCGCCGGGTCCGGGCCGCGGGCTGGGAGGTCGGCAACGTGGCGGTGCAGCTGATCGGGAACCGGCCGCGCGTCGGAGCGCGCCGGGCCGAGGCGGAGGAGCGGATCCGGTCGGTCCACGGGATCGACGTCTCGTTCTCCGCGACCACGACCGACGGGCTCGGCCTGACCGGCCGCGGCGAGGGCCTCGCCGCGGTGGCGAACGCCCTGGTGACCCGGAAATGACCGGAAATGACCCGGAAATGACCCGGGCATGACCCCCGAAGTACCTGAGACACGGTGTGTCAGATACTTCACATTCGCGCCGCGGAGCGCCCCGACCGTGCACACTCGGATCCCATGAGGACCTTCGACGGCCTGCGGCTCGACGTCCGGACCTACGGGCCCGAGGACGCCGCGCTCACCGTGCTGCTGGCGCACTGCTGGACGCTCAACCAGTCCGACTGGCACTACCAGGTCCGCGACCTGCAGCGGGAGTTCGGCCACCGGATCCGGATCGTCACCTGGGACCACCGCGGCCACGGCGACTCCGACCCGGCGACCAAGGCGGACTGCACGATCCCGAACCTGGCCCGCGACATGGGCGACGTGATCGACACCTACGCGCCGCAGGGAAAGCTCGTCCTGGCCGGGCACTCGATCGGCGGCATGACGATGATGGGCCTGGCCGAGCAGCGGCCCGAGCTCTTCTCCCGCGTCGTCGGCGCCGCCTTCGTCGCGACCTCCTCCGGACGCCTCGACACGGTCACCCTCGGCGTGCCCGAGATGGGCACGTTCATGAAGGCGCAGATCCCGCGGGTGCTGGCGTTCCGCTCGCGCACGCTGAGCCGCAAGGCCCGTCGCCGCGCGCCGGTCATCGAGCGCCAGATCGTCCGGCGGTTCCTCTTCGGCAGGCCGATGCGGCTCGCCGACGCGGCCCTGACGGTCGAGGGGATCATCGGCTCGCCCGCCGCCACGATGGTCGGGTTCTACGAGAACTGCATGACCCACGAGCGGACCGAGGCCCTCAAGGTGTACGACGGCATCCCGACCCACGTCCTGGTCGGCACCCGCGACGTGCTCACCCCGCCGCACCACGCCCGCCGGATCGCCGAGAACATCGAGGGCGCTGTCCTGAACGTCGCCCCGGACGCCGGGCACATGCTCCCGCTGGAGCGCGACGAGCTGGTCTCCGGCACCCTGATCCGGCTCGTCCGCCCGCACCTGTGACCGGCCTGCGCGCGGCGGTCGTCGTCCTCGGCGCGGGTGCCGGGCGCCGGGTCGGCGCGGGCACCAACAAGGTGCTGCTCGCACTCGACGGCGAACCGCTGCTGGTGCACTCGGTGCGCACCGCCCTCGAGGTCGACGGGGTGCACCGCATCGTCGTGGTGGTCCGGCCCGAGGACCGCGCCGAGGTGACGGACGCGCTGACCCCGCACCTGGGCACCCACGACGTCTGGCTGGTCGACGGCGGCGCCGAGCGCCACGATTCCGAGGACCGCGCGCTGCAGGCGCTGCGCGCCGACATCGAGGCGGGAGAGGTCGACGTCGTCGCCATCCACGACGGAGCCCGCCCGCTCGCCCCCGCGGACCTCTTCACCGCCGTGCTCACGGCCGCCGAGCGGACCGGGGGCGCGGTGCCGGCGGTCGCGGTCCCGCCGCTCAGCACCAGCAGCGGTGCCCGCCAGCCGGGCGACCTGGTCGCGGTGCAGACGCCGCAGGCCTTCCGGGCCGCACCGCTGCTCGCCGCGTACGACGCCGCCCGCGCGGACGGGTTCACCGGGACCGACACGGCGGCCTGCCTGGAGCGGTACTCCTCCCTCGACGTCGTCGCGGTCGAGGGCAGCGTGGTCAACCTCAAGGTGACCTACCCGGAGGATCTCCCCCTGGCGGAGGAGATCCTCAGGCGGACGCGCGGCTGAGCGCCTCCAGGACGACCAGCTCCTCCACGCGGGTGATCCGGCCGGCGAGCGCCGGCGCCTCCAGCCACTCGAGCTCGTGGTCGGCAGCCAGGCGCCCGACCAGGTCGGCGAAGTCGGTGCTGCCGAGGTCGTCCAGACCGGCCACCACGTCGGCCGGCAGGACCACCGGCGAGACCACCAGCCGGAGCGTGTCCCGGTCCACTCCTGCGCCGAGGTGGTCGCCCTCGCGCACCTTCACGGTGTCGGTCACCGGCCGGTAGCCGACGACCACCCTGCCCGTCTCCCGGCAGCGGGCGGCCGCGTCGGCCAGGAAGTCGGCGGGCGTCAGCGGGCAGAGCGGGTCGTGCAGCAGCAGGTCCTGCCCGGACCGGCGGACCTCGTCGAACGTGACCGTGGCGTCGTACAGGCGGGCGCCGGACTCGCCGACCGCCCAGGAGGCGGCGGCCACCAGCGACTCCCCGTGCACGAGCGCGAACGGGAGCGACCCGCGCCCGTCCAGCGGCACCCAGCCGAGCGGGCCGTCCTCGTCCTCCATCACGTCCTCAGCAAAGCAGAACGCCCCCGGTCGCAAGGACCGGGGGCGTTGATGCGGCTGAGGAGGTCAGCTGGCCAGTACTTCGTCGAGGATGGCCTCAGCCTTGTCCTCGTTGGTGTGCTCGGCCAGCGCCAGCTCGGAGACGAGGATCTGGCGCGCCTTGGCCAGCATCCGCTTCTCACCGGCGGAGAGGCCGCGGTCACGCTCACGGCGCCACAGGTCGCGGACGACCTCGGCCACCTTCATCACGTCACCGGAGTGGAGCTTCTCCAGGTTGGCCTTGTAGCGACGGGACCAGTTCGTCGGCTCGTCGGGCACGATCGCCCGCAGCACCTCGAAGACCCGGTCCAGACCCTCGCGATCGACCACGTCCCGCACCCCGACCAGGTCGAGGTTGCAGGCGGGCACGCGGACCACGAGGTCCTGCTGAGCCACGATCCTGAGAACGAGGTACTGCTTCTCCTCGCCCTTGATGGTGCGCATCTCGATGTCCTCGATGACGGCAGCCCCGTGATTTGGATAAACAACCGTTTCGCCCACGGTGAAAGTCATGTGCAAGAAACCCCTTTCAAGGTGACTAGTCTAACACGCTCCCGGGCGCGTCGATTTCGCGTTTGCGCAGGTCAGACGGCTAATGAAGGCTTGACAACGGCCCTTCCTGTGTGCGTCGCCCCGCGCTCCTCCGGGCCGATGACGACGCACCGTCGACGCCGAACACGCCTCCTCGTACGCCGGAAATGGTTAGGTTTCGCCCATGAGCGATGCGGTTCCGGCCCGACGGGCCCGCCAGCGGGTGGGAGACCTGCTCCGCGCCAGCCACCCCCGGCAGGCGGTGTTCTTCGCCGCTGCCGTGGGGATCCTGGCAGCCGTGGACGGCCGGCCCGGGCGGGAGGCGCTGTCCGCCGCCGCGGCCGTCCTGGTCGTGCAGCTCGCGCTCGGTCTCGACAACGATCTCGCCGACGCCGAGCACGACTACCGCGCGCAGACGCCCGGCAAGCCGATCGCGGGAGGCCTGGTCGAGCCGTCGAGCGCGAGCTACTGGATGGCGGTGCTGATCCTGCTCGCCATCCCGCTGTCGGTGCAGAACGGCGCGGTCGCCGGTGCCGCCCTGCTGGCGACGCTGCCGATCGGCTGGCTGCACAACCACCTGCTGCACCGCGGGCCGTGGTCCTTCGTCGGGTGGACGCTGTCGTTCGGGCTGGTCCCCGCGTTCCTCGCCTACGGCGGCTGGGCGGGCGGGATGCACGGCAGTGCGCCCACCTGGGCGGTGACCGTGGCGGCCGCCGCGCTCGGCTTCTGCGTGCACCTGGTCACGACCCTGGGCGACCTCGTCACCGACAACAAGTCCGGCGCCCGCAACCTGCCGCTGCGGATCGCCCTGCGGATCGGCGCACCCCGGCTCCTGCTCGTCACGGTGGCGCTCACCGCGCTGTCCCTGGCCGGGCTCGTGCTGGCGGTGCTGAGCGTCGGACTGCGTCAGTGACCCCCGGAGCGAGACGGTAGGCTCGGGCGCGTCCGGAACCCCCGGACCACCCTGTTCTTGCAGCCTCACCGAGAGGACCCGAGGTCTCGTGAAGTCCCCGTCCCGGCGCCGTGCCGCCCTCGCCGCCCTTCTGCTGGCTCCCACGCTGGCGGCCTGTGGTTTCAACGTCCAGACCGATCAGGTCTACCAGCCGGCCGAAGGCGTCAACAACCGCGCAGGCCAGGTCGACATCCTCAACGCCACCGTGGTCAGCGGGACCGACGGCTCCGGCACCTTCGCCGGCACCCTGGTCAACAACAGCCAGAAGGACGCCGACCAGCTCACCGAGGTCTCCGGCGAGGGCCTCGACGTGACGCTCCCCGAGCCCATCGACATCCCGGCCGGCGGTCTGGTCAACCTGGCCGACGAGGGCACCGTCTCCGTCGAGGGCGAGTCGGTCGTCCCGGGCGGCTACGTGATGATGACCTTCGTCTTCGCCAACGGTCAGTCCACCACCGTGCAGGTCCCGGTCGTCGTCCACGGCGGCGACTACGCCGACGTGCCGCTGCCGCAGGGCAAGAAGCCCGCCGCGACCGAGTGATGGCGACCCTCGTCCTGCTCCGCCACGGCGAGAGCGAGTGGAACGCGAAGAACCTCTTCACCGGCTGGGTCGACGTGGCCCTGACCGAGAAGGGCCGCGGCGAGGCCGTGCGCGGCGGCGAGCTGCTCGTCGAGTCCGGCATCCTCCCCGACGTGCTGCACACCTCGCTGCAGCGGCGCGCCATCACCACGGCCGCGCTGGCGCTCGACGCCGCCGACCGGCACTGGATCCCGGTCCGACGCTCCTGGCGGCTCAACGAGCGCCACTACGGAGCTCTCCAGGGCAAGGACAAGAAGCAGACCCTCGAGGAGTACGGCGAGGAGCAGTTCATGCTCTGGCGCCGTTCCTTCGACGTCCCGCCGCCGCCGATCGCCGACGACGACCCCTACTCCCAGGTCGGCGACCCCCGGTACGCCGACCTCGGCGACGAGATGCCCCGCACCGAGTGCCTCAAGGACGTCATCGCGCGCCTGCTCCCCTACTGGGAGTCGGCGGTCGTTCCCGACCTGAAGGCGGGCAGCACGGTCCTGATCGCAGCGCACGGCAACAGCCTGCGCGCGATCGTGAAGCACCTCGACCAGATCTCCGACGAGGACATCGCCGGTCTGAACATCCCCACCGGGATGCCGCTGGTCTACGAGCTCGACGAGGACCTGCGCCCGACGGTGCCCGGCGGCCGCTACCTCGACCCGGAGGCCGCGGCCGAGGCGGCAGCCGCCGTGGCCAACCAGGGCCGCTGACCGGTCGTCGAGCGGCCTGCTCAGTCGATGTAAGTCGGCTGCTCACCCGTGACCAGGAAGACGACCCGGCGGGCGATCGAGACGGTGTGGTCCGCGATCCGCTCGTAGTAGCGGCCCAGCAGGGCGATGTCGACGGCCGGCTCGACGCCGTGCTTCCACTCCGAGCCCAGCAGCTCGCGGAACGACGAGCGGCGCAGCCGGTCCATCTCCTCGTCGACCTGCTCCAGCTCCTCGGCGGCGGCGACGTCGGAGTCGGCGATCACGTGCGCCACCTTGGCGATCATCACCTCGGCCACCGCGGCCATCCGGGCGATCGTCGGGACCAGCTCGTCGGGCACGGCGACGTCCGGCACCCGCAACCGTGCGATCTTGGCGATGTGCACCGCCAGGTCACCCATCCGCTCGAACTCGCTGACCATCCGCAGCGAGGCGACCAGCATCCGCAGGTCACCGGCCACCGGGTTCTGCAGCGAGAGGAGCTCGAAGCTGTGGTCCTCGATCTGCACCCGCAGCGCGTCGACCGCCGCGTCGTCGGAGATCACCTTCTCGGCCACCGCGGCGTCGCCGTCGAGGAGGGCGGAGGTCGCGTGGGTCACCGCGGTCCCGACGAGACGGGTCATGGTGAGCAGGTCTTCCCGAATCGAGTCGAGCTGGTCGGCGTAGGCATCGCGCATGGGATCGAGGTTAGTTCTCCTCGGTGAACGGACGGCGACGAATCGTGAACGGGGAGCGAACAGTCCTTGAAGGCCACTTCTGGTGGCCGAACAACAAGTGAAACCCTGCGTACGATCTTCGCGTGAGCCCGACGACGCAAGCGCTGCTCTTCGCCCTGCTCGGGGCGGTCCTCGGCGGCGGCGTCGTCCTCGCCTGGAGGATCAGCGAGAACCAGACCCGCCCCGCGACGACCTCCCCGCCGACGGTCTCCTCGGGAGTCGCGACGGTGCTGTCCGTGCTCCGCAGCAGCGCACTCATCGTCGGCGGCAGCGACGAGGTCCTCAAGGCATCGGCCCCCGCCATCGCGATGGGCCTGGTCCGCGACCACCGCATCGCCGTACGGGAGCTGGAGGAGCTCGTCCAGCAGGTACGCCGCGACGGCCAGATCCGCGAGACCGAGATCGTGATGCAGCGCGCGCCCGGCATCCCGCCGCGGCACGTGACCGCCCGGGTCGCCCCGCTCAGCTCCCAGCAGGTGCTCGCGCTGGTCGAGGACCGCACCCGTGAACGCCGGGTCGAGTCGATCCGCCGTGACTTCGTCGCCAACGTCAGCCACGAGCTGAAGACCCCGGTCGGGGCCATCCGGCTGCTCTCCGACGCCGTCATCGACGCCGCGGACGACCCGGAGGCGGTGCAGCGGTTCGCCGCCCGGATGCACACCGAGAGCGAGCGGCTCGCACGCCTGGTGCAGCAGATCATCGAGCTCTCCCGCCTCCAGGGCGACGACCCGCTCGACGAGCCGGTCGCGGTCCCCGTCGACGACATCATCAGCCGGGTCATCGACGAGAACACGACCGACGCCGACGCCAAGGGCATCTCGCTGGTCCAGAACGGCGAGCGCGGCCTGACCCTGCTCGGCAACCGCGAGCAGGTCGCGGTCGCGGTCGGCAACCTGGTCGCCAACGCGGTGGCCTACTCCCCCGACGGCTCCTCGGTCGTCGTCTCGGCCAAGCCGGGCGACACCACCGTCGACCTGTCGGTCACCGACCAGGGCATCGGCATCCCTGCGAGCGAGATCGACCGCATCTTCGAACGCTTCTACCGGGTCGACCCTGCCCGGCACCGCTCCACCGGCGGCACCGGCCTGGGCCTCTCGATCGTCAAGCACGTCGCCGCCTCCCACGGTGGCGACGTACGGGTCTGGTCGGTCGAGGGCCAGGGTTCGACGTTCACGCTCACCCTGCCGAGGAAGGCATCCCACATGGAGACCGCATCATGACCCGCGTCCTGGTCGTCGAGGACGAGGAGAGCTACAGCGACGCGCTGTCGTACATGCTCCGCAAGGAGGGCTTCGAGGTGGCCATCGCGGCCACCGGGACCGACGCCCTCCTGGAGTTCGACCGCGCGGGTGCGGACATCGTGCTGCTCGACCTGATGCTGCCCGGGATGCCCGGCACGGAGGTGTGCCGCCAGATCCGGCAGACCTCGAACGTGCCGGTGATCATGGTCAGCGCCAAGGACGACGAGGTGGACAAGGTCGTCGGTCTCGAGCTCGGCGCCGACGACTACGTCACCAAGCCGTACAGCCCGCGCGAGCTGGTCGCCCGGATCCGCGCGGTGCTGCGTCGCGGCACCGAGCCCGACCTCGCGCCGCTGACCCTGGAGGCGGGGCCGGTCCGGATGGATGTCGAGCGGCACGTCGTCACGATCGACGGCGAGGACGTGCGGCTGCCGCTCAAGGAGTTCGAGCTCCTGGAGATGTTCCTGCGCAACCCGGGCCGGGTGCTCACCCGCGGCCAGCTGATCGACCGGGTCTGGGGCTCCGACTACGTCGGCGACACCAAGACCCTCGACGTGCACGTCAAGCGGCTGCGCGCGAAGATCGAGCCGAGCCCGGCCGACCCGAAGTTCCTCACCACCGTGCGCGGCCTCGGGTACAAGCTCGACCTGTGACCGTCCCCCGACCTGCTGGCCCTTGCCCGCCGGGCACACTGGTCGGGTGACGATCGACGAGGTGCTGGGCGACCGCCGCTGGCTGGTCCTCACCGGGGCCGGGGTGAGCACGGACTCCGGCATCCCCGACTACCGGGGACCGGGTGCCCCCGCGCGGACGCCGATGACCGGCCAGCAGTTCCGCTCCGGGCCGGCAGCCCGGCAGCGCTACTGGGCGCGCGCCTACCTCGGCTGGACGGCGATGGGCACGGCCCGGCCGAACACCACCCACCGGGTCCTGGCCGAGCTCGAGCGGGCCGGCGCGACCAGCGGGCTGATCACGCAGAACGTCGACGGCCTGCACGGTGCCGCCGGCAGCACCGACGTCGTCGACCTGCACGGCCGGGTGGACCGGGTGATCTGCCTGGACTGCGCGGAGACCAGCGACCGCGCCGACCTCCAGGTCCGGCTCGCGGCGCTCAACCCCGGCTTCGGCGCCGAGGACCTGCGCGTGCTGCCCGACGGCGACGTCGACCTCGAGTCGACCGCGGGGTTCGTGCTCGCGCCGTGCGAGGGCTGCGGCGGCGCCCTGAAGCCGGACGTCGTCTTCTTCGGCGAGAACGTGCCACCGGAGCGGGTCGCCCGCTGCCACGCCCTGGTCGACGACGCCGAGGCGCTGGTCGTGCTCGGGTCGTCGCTGCACGTGTTCAGCGGGCGGCGGTTCGTGAAACGCGCGCACGACCGCGGCGTCCCGATCGTGATCGTCAACCGCGGCGAGACCCGTGGCGACCCGTGGGCGACCCTGAAGCTCGACTCCGGCTGCGCCCAGACCCTGGCGGCGTACGCCGAGAGCCGGGGCCTGACCCGCGCCCTCAGTCCGCTGCCGGACCAGGCGTCGGCGTAGCCTCCTCGAGGTCGACCGGCGTCGTCGCCCGGGCGCGGGGCTTCCGGCGGGTCAGCAGCACGCCGCCGATGCAGAGCAGGCCGCCCGCGAAGACCATCGGCGGCGGCACCTCGTCGAGGAGGAACCAGGCCAGCACGGCGGTGATCCCAGGCACCAGGAACGTGGTGATCGCCTGCTTGCCGGCGTCGGTCCAGCGCAGCGCGTAGGCCCACGTGCTGAAGGCGATCGCGGTCGGGAACACGCCGAGGTAGGCGATCAGGAGCAGCGTCTGGGTGCTCCCGGTGGAGACGACGTCGCCGAGGTCGCCGACCCACGGCAGGCAGACCACGGCACCGATCCAGCACGCGTAGCAGGTGACCTCGAGCCCGGAGAGCCGGCGCAGCAGCACCTTCTGGCAGACCACGCCGACGGCGTACGTCGCGGCGGCGAGGAGCGCCAGCAGCACGCCGGTCAGGTCCGACCCCCCGTCGCCGCGCATCGCGCTGCCGATCAGCACGACCCCGCCGAAGGCCACCACCATGCCGGCCGCGAACCACCCGGTGAGGCGCTCCCCGAGGAACGCGGCGGCGAGCAGCGCGATCAGGATCGGTCCGACCTGGACGAGCATCGCCGCGGTGGCGGCGTCGATCTTCTGCTCGGCGGCGTTGAGCGCGAGGTTGTAGATCCCGAACCAGGCGACGCCGCAGCCGAGCAGGAGCAGCACCTCACGCCGGGTGAACCTGCTGCGCGGCGCCCGGGCGAGAAGCACGGAGAGCACGACCGCGGCGATGAGCAGGCGCCCCAACGAGAGCGCGCCCGGGCTGACCTCGTGGCCGAGGTGCCGGATGGCCACGAACGCCGACGCCCAGAGGAGCAGGGTCACGCCGATGGCGGTCGCGGGCAGCCAGGGCGCCGGGGCGGCGGCTGCGGCCGGGGCCGGCGGGGCGGTGCTCGGGGTCGTCGTCACCGGACGAATCTAGGTGAGCGCGCGTCTTCGCGGCACGCGGATTTCGGCCAACGAAGCGCGATATCCGGACGTTCTCACGCGTCCGCTCCGCCGGACCCGCGGACGACGTACGCGGTGACGCCGGCGAGGCCGGTCGCCGCCACGGCCGGCCAGCACCAGCCGGGCAGCGATCCGAGCACGGCACCGAGCGGGTGCAGGGCCCGCACCCGGACCCCGAACAGGACCGCCGCCGTGTTGGCCGCCGTCCCGACGAGGAGAGCACCCTTCGCGGAGACCGCGGCGGCTGACGTGGTCAGCACCGCCAGCGTCCCGGTGGCCCACCAGATCGCGGGGTCACCGGTCGAGAGGGCGATCGGCACCGCCGCCGCGGTGCCGGCACCGACGAGCACGACGGCCCAGACCGCCCGCGCCCGCCGGAGCCGGTCCGGTCGGCAGGGCGGCGGGAGCGGGCCGAGCCGGTTCGGCAGGGCCGTCGCCACCACGAGTGCGACCGTCCCCGGCGTCATCGCCCAGAGCATCAGGATCTCGCCGGGACCCCACGGTTGCATCAGTACGTGACCGAAGACCCCGAAGAGGGCAGCCGCCAGCACCAGCGCGAGGGCCGCCGGGCGGCCGCGGTGCGCGACCACCCAGGCGGAGACCAGCAGCCTCACGTGCCGCTCTGCCAGGGCAGGACGATCGCGTCGAGCTCGCAGGCTCGGAGCTGGGCGAAGGTACGGAGGATCCACCGGGCCTGGTCGGCGGCCGAGGCGGTGCGGAGCCAGACATCGGTCTCGGCGCGGAAACCCGGCACGTCGTGCCCCTGCTGCCGCAGGACCCAGGTGGCGATCGCGTTGCTGGCGTCGTACGCCTGGGGTGGGGCGCCCCCGGCCCACGCGCGGCACGGTGCCGCGAACCTCGTCAGCTCCTGGGCCGCCCAGAGGTCGGGGAACGAGGTCCGGTTCGCCTGCGGGCCGAGCGAGAACTGGCCGTCGTTCTTGCGTGCCGGCGCTCCGGGCGTCTCGGACACATAGGTGTCGGCGAGCGCGACGCCGATCTTGTCGAGCGGGACTGCCGCCCGGGCCAAGGCCTTGCTCGCCGGTTCGAGGGCACGCCGGTTGGACGGCGGGACACAGACCCGGGGGCGGGTCGCGGCGCACACGCTCGCGCGTTCGTCGGAGTACACGAAGCCGTAGGTGCCGCGCTGCTCGAGGACCACGTACCCGCCGAGGAGCAGCGCCCCGGCCACGACGACCGCCCCGGCGACGTACCGGCGCCGCCAGAGCCGTCGCGCGGCGACGGTGGCGAGCAGGACCACCGCGACGCCGACCAGGACCGCGGCCTTCGCGGCGAGGACGAGCGGGTCCCAGGTCAGCCCGGCCAGCGTCCCGCTGGTGAGGCCGATCCGCAGCACGTCGGGCCCCAGCCCGCCGAGGGAGAAGGCTCCCAGCGCGAAGACGACGACCGGGACCAGCACGACCACCACCCGGTGCGGCAGCAGGTGTCCGACCGCAGCGCCGATCGCGGCGTAGCAGGCGAGCAGGCACGGGACGGCCAGCGCGACCCAGCCGGTGAACGGACCGCCGTGCGTGACCGTCGCGGTGGCGACCAGCATCGCGACCAGACCGATCGCCCAGCCCAGCAGACCGACGACGACGGCACCGCCGGCGACCCGGGCGGGCACCAGCCAGCCGCGGACCGTCGAGTCGTTGAGGTCGCGCCGCTCGCGCTCGCGCATCGCGCCCCAGGCCGCGACCCCGGCCAGGAACGGGCCGGTGAGGATCACCGCGCCGACCGCGTAGTCCAGTGTCCAGTTCCACTCGCCGCGCCATTCCGCCCCGTGGCTCAGCGCCGCGATCGCTTCGAGCAGGAGGACCAGCGGGAGCATCACGAGCGCGCGCGGCCGCCCGATCACCGCGGGTCCCCGTTCCGGAGCGCCAGGAACGCCGCCTCGTACGGCGAGATCGCGGAGTCGGCCGTCACCGAGCGCTCGCCGATCGCGGCGAGCTCCGCGGGCGGCCCGTCGAACGCCAGCCCGCCCCCGTCCAGCATCAGCACCCGGGTGGCCACCGGAACGACGTCATCCATCACGTGCGTGCTGACCAGGACCGCGTGCCGCTGCCCGATCCGGGCGACCAGCTGCCGGATCCGGATCCGCTGCTCCGGGTCCAGCCCGCTCAGCGGTTCGTCGAGCAGCAGCAGGTCGGGATCACCCAGCAGCGCCTGGGCGAGGTTGACCCGCTGCACCATCCCGCCCGACAGCGCCGCGAACCGGTCGCGGCGACGGTCGACCAGCTCCACCTCGGCGAGCACCCGGGTGACCTCGTCCGGCCAGGACGACCGCCGCAGGCCGCGCATCCACGCCATCAGGGGTGAGGTACTCCTCGACCCGCATGCTGCGCGGAGGCACGAACGACTGCGGCGCCAGCGCCACCCGCCGGCGCATCGCCAGCAGGTCGGTCGCGTCCGGCGCGCCGGCGAGCGAGGCGAGCTCGACCCGGCCGGCGGTCGGCCTCAGCACCGTGGCGAGCGCGTGCATCAGCGTCGTCTTGCCGGCCCCGTTCACCCCGACCAGGCCGGTCACGCCGGTCGTCAGCGCGAAGTCGAGGTCGGCGTACACGACGCGGTCGCCGTAGCGGTGGGTCAGGCCGTGGCCGGTGGCCACGGTGCGCGGCTCGGCGGTCACCCGGGTGCCCGCGCTCATCAGTAGCTGAAGCTTCGGACGACGGTGGCCGAGCAGGGGTCGGGCGCGAGGTTGTGGTTCTCGCAGATCTTCATCTGCCCGCGCGCCGCGGTCCCGGACGGCTCGAGGTAGGTGGCCGTGTAGTCGCTGACGTAGTACGCCACGGTCGTGTTGGTCGTCGACTTCTTCGCGTCGTAGCAGTACTCGACCGCGCCGTCCGAGCACTCCCGCATGTAGTAGAACGACGTCTCCACGTAGACGCCCTGGCCGCCGGGCTTCGCGTCCATCTGCTGGCTGTAGCTGCGGGCGCTCACCCCGTTGTTGTTCTTGAAGTCGCCGAACGCCGTGCCCTGGGTGACGCCGCTCTCGTAGACGCGCAGCGGGCTGCCCTGGCTGTACCAGGTGACCGCGAGCGCGGGCGGGGCGATCGCGAGGATGCCGAGGGTCAGGGTGACCGCGGCGAGGATCTTCTTCACTGGGAACTCCTGTCGTGAGGCCCGGCGGCGGTCCGTCCGCCACCGATTCGCCTCATGCTGCCCAGAAGTTCCTGATCAGGGCAAAGCAGATCCGGGAGATCTGTGGATTTCTTCCTCGATGTCCCTAGTTCTGTTCCTGCTCGCGCTCGAGCCAGCCCCGGAACGCGTCCAGGTTCGCCGTCGACTCGCCGTGCTCGACCCGCCACGCCCACTCCTTGCGGATCGAGGTGGCGAACCCGAGCTCGAGCAGCACGTTGAAGGACTCGTCGGCGTAGGTGAGCACGGAGCCGAGCAGCCGGTCGACCTCGTCCGGCGTGACCACCGAGAGCGGCAGCCGCGCGTCGAGGAAGATGTCGCCGACGGCGTCCAGCGCGAAGGCCATCCCGAACATCTTCATGTTCCGCTCGAGCATCCAGCGGTAGACGGCCTCGAAGTTCTCGTCCGGCTTGCGGCAGACGAACGCGTGCACGCCGAGCGCGTGCGGACCGACCTCGAGACGCACGGGGGTCTTCAGCTTCCGCTCCCCGGGCAGCACCACGTCGAAGGTGCCCTCGGTCAGCTCCTGCCAGTCCAGGTCGCCGTCCCGCAGGACGGCGCGCAGCACGGCCGCGGCCTCCGCGGACGTCGTCACCGCAGCACCTCGGTGCGCATCAGGCGCCGTGCGCGCTCGTAGACGGCCAGGGAGTCCGCGGCGGTGCGCTCCCAGCTGAACGCCGCCGCCTGCAGCACCGCGCCCACGGAGAGGTCGTGGCGCAGGTCCGGCGACGCGATCACCCGCTCGATCACCCGGGCGTAGTCGGCCGGGTCGTGCCCGGCGACGAGGAAGCCGGAGCGCCCGTCGGCGACCGCGGTGGTCAGGCCGCCGACGGCGGCGGCGACGACCGGCGTCCCGACAGCCTGCGCCTCGACCGCGACCAGCCCGAAGCTCTCGTTGTACGACGGCACGCAGACCAGCGTCGCGGCGGCGTACCAGTCGACGAGCTCGTCGCGCCGCACCGGCGGCACGAACCGGACCACGTCCGCGATGCCGAGCCCGGCGGCCAGGTCGGCCATCGCCGTCGGGTGCTCCAGCCCGGACCCGGACGGACCGCCGACGACGGCGACGATCAGACGGCGCCGCCGGCCGGGGTCGCGGCGGACCAGCTCCGCGGCGGCCCGGAGCAGCACGTCCGGCGCCTTCAGCGGCTGGATCCGGCCGACGAAGAGCAGCAGGTCGGCGTCGGCGGGCAGCCCGAGCCGGACCCGCGCCGCGGCCATCGAGGTCGGCCTGAAGGCGTCCAGGTCGACTCCGGGGTGGACGACCTCGACCCGGGCCGGGTCGGCGTCGTAGCTGTTGACCAGGTCCTTGGCCTCGTCGTCGGTGTTGGCGATGAGCATGTCCGCGGCCGCGACCACCTGCTCCTCGCCGATCACCCGGGCGAGCGGCTCGGGGGTGTCACCCTCGGCGAGCAGGTCGTTCTTGACCTTCGCCATCGTGTGCATCGAGTGCACCAGCGGCACGCCCCAGCGGTCGCGGGCCAGCGCCCCGACCTGGCCGGAGAGCCAGTAGTGGCTGTGCACCGCGTCGTAGTGGCCGAGGTCGAACTGGGCCTCCGTGCGCAGCACCTCGCGGGCGAAGACGCAGAGCTGGCCGGGGAGCTGGTCCTTGGCGAGACCCTCGAACGGGCCGGCGACGATGTGCCGGACGGTCACGCCGGGCGACACCGGCACCGTGGCGGGGAGCCGCGAGGACGTGGCGCGGGTGAAGATGTCGACCTCGATGTCGCGCTCCGCGAGCCGGCGGGCCAGCTCGGTGACGTAGACGTTCATGCCACCCGCGTCGCCGGTGCCGGGCTGGTCGAGGGGTGAGGTGTGCAGGCTGATCATCGCGAGCCGTCGTACCGACGACCCGTCGTCACCCGTCTCGGCGGGCGACGTGCCGTTCTCCGTGTTCACAGGGCACCTCCGCCAGCGACAACCACGGTCGGTTGTCGTCCATTCCCGGACTCAGCGGTGGGTCGGCCGGTAGCCGGACGGTTCCGGCAGGCTGCCGCCGAGCGCGAGCAGGCCGACGACGAGCGCGACACCTCCCGCGGCCAGGTCGCCGGCGGCCTCCGCGTGCCACCCGGCCGCGGCCCGGTCGATCACGTCGAGGACGACCTGCCAGAGCGTCACGGCCAGCAGCGGCAGCCCGATCGAGACGATCAGGCGCAGCCAGAGGGGCGCGGCCGCGACCATGCCGTAGCCGACCAGCACCAGGGCCGCCACCGCGGCGGCGTACCCGCCGGTCGCGATCCACCGGTGCCACTCCTGCTGCTCGCCGGAGAGGAAGGGCAGCCCGCCGCCGACGACGAGCAGGACCCCGGCGAGGACCCCGAGGACTGCCGCTCCGAGACGCGTGCGCATGACAGGATGATGCCCGCCGTCCCGCCGACACGCCAGGAGAGCGCCGTGAGCACCGCCGTGAGCACCGCCGTCCGGACCGCCGTCGTCACCGGAGCGAGCAGCGGGATCGGCGCCGCCACGGCGCGGGCCCTGGCCGCGGACGGATTCACCGTGTACTGCGCCGCCCGTCGTACCGACCGGGTCGCGGCGCTGGCCGAGGAGATCGGCGGCCGCGCCGTCACCTGCGACGTCACCGATCCGGCCTCGGTCGCCGCGCTCGCCGACGCGGTCGGCCCGCGGCTCGACGTCCTGGTCAACAACGCCGGCGGCGCGTACGGCGCGGAGCAGGTCGCCGACGCCGACCCGGCCGACTGGCAGCGGATGTTCGACGTCAACGTGCTCGGCGTCCTCCGGGTGACGCAGGCGCTGCTTCCCGCGCTGCGCGCGGCCGACTCGGCGCTCGTCGTGAACATCGGCTCGACCGCCGGCCGGGCGACCTACCCGGGCGGCGGCGGGTACACCGCAGCGAAGCACGGCCTGCACGCGGTGAGCCAGACGCTGCGGCTGGAGCTGAACGGGGAGCCCGTCCGGGTCACCGAGATCGCCCCCGGGATGGTGCACACCGACGAGTTCGCCCTGGTCCGCTTCGGCGGCGACCAGTCCCGGGCCGACGCCGTGTACGACGACGTCGACGAGCCCCTGGTCGCCGCGGACGTGGCCGAGGCCGTCCGCTGGGTCGCCTCCCTCCCCCGGCACGTCAACGTCGACGACCTGGTGATCCGCCCCGTCGCGCAGGCCGCGCAGCACCAGCTGCACCGGGGCCCGATCTTCCCGCGCTAGCGCTTCAGGTAGCTGCGGATCCCGCGGACGAGGGCGTTGGCGTAGCGGGTCTGGCCCGCCGAGGTCGTCAGGCGGCGGGCGTCGCCGGAGTTGCGCATGTTGCCGAGCTCGACCATCGCGGTCGGTACGTCGGCGAGGTTGAGGGTGGCCAGGTCGGACCGGATCGTCAGGCCGCGACCGCCGGCCAGGTACGTCGACCGGACCAGTCCGCGCTCGTCCAGGCCGGACCGCAGCGACTCCGCGAGCCGCAGCGACGGTGCCGCGATGTCCGTGGTCCACGGGCTGCGGGCCGTCGGCGCGATCACGTGGAAGCCGTGACCCGAGGCCGCGGCGCCGTCGGCGTGCAGGCTGACCAGCAGCCGGGCGCCGGCCCGCGCGCCGAAGCGACCGCGGGCGTCCACGCACGGCCCCCACAGCGACTCGCTGTTCCGGGTCCGGGTGAGGACGACCGACGCCCCGAGCGACCGGAGCCGCGCGGCGACGAGCCGGGTGACCTTGAACACCGCGGTCGCCTCCGGGTAGCCGCCGTTGGTCGCGGTCCCGGTGGTGTTGCAGGGCTTGCTGAACCCGCCGGCCGGCACCGGCCGGTGGATCCGGGAGGGGAAGTTGTGGTTGCCGAGCTGGTGCCCGGGGTCGAGCGCGATCCGGATGCCGGCAAGGGGCCGGGAGGCGGCGGTCCGGGCCGGCGCAGGAGCGGTCGCGGCCGGGACGACGCTGGGAGCGGGCGCCGGGTCGAGCCGCTGCTCGGAGATCTGGGCCAGCACCGGCGAACCCGCGACGGGGACGAGGACCCCGGCGACGGCGGCGGCCGCGACGATGCCGGCGGAGACCGCGGCCCGGAGCGGGCGGATCAACGGTCCAGACCCTTCGCGATCTGCTCGACGGCGTCGTGGAGCGCCGCGGCCGCGGCGGCGTGCGCCTCGGCGCCGCGGCGGAACGGGTCCGGGACGTCCTGCTCGACCGAGCCGGCCTGGGAGCGGTGGGCGCCGCACCAGCGGACCACCTCGGCCGGGGTGGAGCCCTCGGCGTTGGCGACCAGCGCCGCGAACTCCAGCACCGTGAACGTACGACGCAGCGCCGTCGGCTCCTCGGCCAGGACCTGCGACCGCAGCTCCCGGGTCGCCGTCAGGACCAGGTCGGCCTGCGCGACCATGCCCGGAGTGATCTGGCGCGCCGCGAAGCCCGTGCTGTCCCCGCCCAGGCGACGCAGCTCCTCGGCGGCGTACTTGCTCATCGCGTAGCCGACCATCGCCCCGACGCCGGCGCTGCGGACCTCGAACCCGGCGGACGGCAGCCGCGCCGCGAGCAGCCGTTCCCCGACCGGCGAGCGGCACACGTTGCCGATGCAGACGAACAGGACCCGGAAGACCGGGGCCCCGAGGTCGGCCGGCTGGGAGGACATGAGACTCACGATAGACTCGCATGTCGTCGTTCGACGCACGCACCCCAGACGAGACCCGTCACACCCCTGCCCGGAAGGCGCCGTAGATCCTGATGTCCACCACCATCCGCACTGACCTGCGCAACGTCGCCATCGTCGCGCACGTCGACCACGGCAAGACCACCCTGGTGGACGCGATGCTCCTCCAGGCCGGCGCGTTCACCGCCCACCAGGCCGAGGGCGTCGCCGAGCGCGCGATGGACTCCGGCGAGCTCGAGCGCGAGAAGGGCATCACGATCCTCGCGAAGAACACCGCGGTGCACTACGCGGGTCCGGCCGCCGAGGGCAAGCCGATGACCATCAACATCATCGACACCCCCGGCCACGCCGACTTCGGCGGCGAGGTCGAGCGCGGTCTCTCCATGGTCGACGGCATCGTGCTGCTCGTCGACGCCAGCGAGGGCCCGCTCCCGCAGACCCGGTTCGTGCTGCGCAAGGCGCTCAACGCCGACATGCCGGTGATCCTCGTGGTCAACAAGACCGACCGCGGCGACGCCCGGATCGCCGAGGTCGTCGACGAGACCTACGAGCTGTTCATGGACCTGCTCGACGAGTCGCACAGCCAGGACGCGCTGGACTTCCCGGTCGTCTACGCCTCCGGCCGCGCGGGCATCGCCTCGCTGACCGCCCCGGAGAACGGCGCGATGCCGGAGGGCGACAACCTGGAGCCGCTGTTCAAGACGATCCTGGAGACCATCCCGGCCCCCACCTACACCGAGGGCGCGCCGCTGCAGGCGCACGTCACCAACCTCGACTCCAGCCCGTTCCTCGGCCGCCTCGCGCTGCTCCGCATCCACGAGGGCACCCTGAAGAAGGGCCAGAACGTCGCCTGGATGAAGCGCGACGGCACCAGCAAGAACGTGAAGATCACCGAGCTCCTCGTCACCGAGGGCCTCGAGCGCAAGCCGGGCGAGACCGCGGGCCCGGGCGACATCGTCGCCATCGCCGGCATCCCGGACATCACCATCGGCGAGACCCTGGCCGACCCGGAGAACCCGGTGGCGCTGCCGCTCATCCACGTCGACGAGCCGGCCATCTCGATGACCATCGGCACGAACACCTCGCCGCTGGCCGGCAAGGGCCCCACCAAGAACACCAAGGTCACCGCCCGCCTGGTCAAGGACCGCCTCGACAGCGAGCTGATCGGCAACGTGTCGCTGCGGATCCTCCCGACCGAGCGCCCCGACGCCTGGGAGGTCCAGGGCCGCGGCGAGCTCGCGCTGGCCATCCTGGTCGAGCAGATGCGTCGCGAGGGCTTCGAGCTCACCGTCGGCAAGCCGCAGGTGGTCACCAAGGAGATCGACGGCAAGCTGCACGAGCCGACCGAGCGCCTGACCATCGACGCCCCCGAGGAGCACCTCGGCGCGATCACCCAGCTGCTCGCGCTCCGCAAGGGCCGGATGGAGCAGATGACCAACCACGGCACCGGCTGGGTCCGGATGGAGTTCCTGGTCCCGTCGCGCGGCCTGATCGGCTTCCGGACCGACTTCCTCACCCAGACCCGCGGCACCGGCATCGCGCACCACATCTCCGAGGGCTACGAGCCGTGGGCCGGCCCGATCCAGTCCCGCTCGCAGGGCTCCCTGGTCGCGGACCGCTCGGGTGCGGCGACGGCGTACGCGATGACGAACCTGCAGGAGCGGGGGGTCATGTTCGTCGAGCCGACGACCGAGGTCTACGAGGGCATGATCGTGGGCGAGAACTCGCGCGCCGACGACATGGACGTCAACATCACCAAGGAGAAGCAGCAGACGAACGTCCGCTCCTCCACCTCGGACAACTTCGAGAAGCTGATCCCGCCGAAGAAGCTGAGCCTCGAGCAGTGCCTGGAGTTCTGCCGCGACGACGAGTGCGTCGAGGTCACCCCGGACACCGTGCGGATCCGCAAGGTTCACCTGGACAAGAACGAGCGCGCCAAGGACGCCGCGCGGGCTCGCGCGGCCGCCCGGGGCTGACCCCTAACGGTTGTAGACGGAGCCCTGGGTGACCACGGGCTTCTTGTCCGGACGGGTGTCGGCCTCGCAGAGGATCGGGTACGACCCGTCCGCGGTCGGCCAGGCGTCGACGTCGATCTCGGCGACGCCGGTGAGCTTCTTGACCGTCGAGATCGTCCGCAGGTAGCGGGTGCACGCCTTGTCGAGGGCGGCGTACGCCGCCGGGCTGACGTCGAGGAAGCGGCCGTCGAGCCCGGACCGGATGGCCTTGCGTCCGGGGAAGCGACCGGCCAGGACGGCGGTGCGCGCCTCGATGACGGCGATGCGCTCGCGGTCGTGCTTGCGCGCGCAGTCCACGTAGACGAGCGACTTGCTGTCGATGCAGGTGCGCAGCGCGGTCGGGAACTTCCGGGTCAGCACCTCGTCGTACCGGACCGTGCTGGCCTTGCGGTGGCGCAGCGTGCAGGCGAAGACGCGTTGACCCCGGGCGAACTGGTCCGGCGACGGCGGCGCCCAGCCGAGCTCCATCGTCTCCGGCAGCGCCGGCTGCGCGGTCGCGCCGGCGACCTTGCTGAGCGCGGCCGTGGTGGCCAGCGGCTCCGCCATGCAGGCGTTGGTCACGGCCCTGTCGAGCTGCTGGTACAGCGGCTGGTCGGTGCGCATCAGGTCGGCGTACGACGTGATGCTCGGGGCCAGCGCCGGGACCTGGACGGCCCGGTAGACCTCGAGGTCGTGCGCCTTGTCGCAGGACTGGGTGCGCGAGAACGCCGGCCGGTCCGCGAGCGCGCGGGCCGCGGCGAAGTAGGTCACGCCGAGATCGGTGGAGAGCCGGAGCACCCGCTGCGGGTCGGCGCCGAGGAGGTCGCCGGTCCAGCAGGTGCCGGCCTCGAGCGCGACCTCGGCGCCGTTCTTGCCCTCGACCTGGGTGGTCCCGCCGAAGCCGCCGATGCCGCCGCCGGACCCGCCGGAGCAGCCGGAGGTCACCGCGGCGAGCCCGGCAAGGGCGGCCACGAGGCGCAGGGCCGACCGCTGCGCAGACCTCATGGGGAGCCTTTCGGGAGCCGGGGACGCGGTCATCCTAGGTCGGCGGACCACGCCGGATCGCCGAACTCCGCTAGTAGGCGCCGTCCGAGACCAGCACGGCCTTCACGGTGCGCACCATGATCACCAGGTCGATGACCATCGACCAGTTGTCCACGTAGTACAGGTCGAGACGCACGGACTCGGCCCAGGAGAGGTCCGAGCGGCCGGAGACCTGCCACAGGCCGGTCATGCCCGGCCGGACCAGCATCCGGCGGTGGGTGTCCTTCTCGTACTGCTCGACGTCGGCCGGGAAGAGCGGCCGCGGGCCGACCAGGCTCATCTCGCCCTTGAAGACGTTGATCAGCTGGGGCAGCTCGTCGACCGAGTACTTGCGGATGAACCTGCCCACCCGGGTGACGCGCGGGTCGTCCTTCATCTTGAAGAGCACGCCGTCGCTCTCGTTGGCGTCGTCGAGCTGGGCGCGGAGCTTGTCGGCGTTCTGGACCATCGACCGGAACTTGACCATCTCGAACTCTTCGCCGCGGATGCCGACGCGGACCTGGCGGTAGAAGACCGGGCCGCGGTCCTGCACCCAGATGAGGAACGCGGTGACGATCAGCAGCGGCGAGAGGCAGAGCAGCACGCAGGCCGAGACGACCAGGTCGAAGGCGCGCTTGCTGAGCCCGCCGGCACGGTCGCTCTGCGGCTCCTCGACCTGCACGAACGGGAGGCCGGCGACGTGCCGCATGTGCACCCGCGGACCGGCGATGTCGGTGAGCGCGGGGGCCACCAGCATGTCCAGGTCGAGGCCCTGCAGCGCCCAGCCGAGACGGCGCAGGTCGGCGGCCGACGAGTACGAGCCACCGGCCACGATCACGCCATCGGCCTGCTGCGACAGCGCGACCTCGCGCACCGAGTCGATGTCGCCGAGGACCGGGACGCCGGTCTCGAGCGGGTCGTGGCCGCCCGGGACGCACATGCCGACGAGGCGGTAGCCCATCCACGGCGAGCGGCCGAGCACCTCGACGAGCTCGGCGACCGCGGCCGGCGAGCCGACCGCGATCATCCGGATCGCCAGCCGGCCCTGCCTGCGGGCCCGGTGCAGGGTCTGCCGGTCGACGTACCGGACGAGCAGCAGCAGCGGCGTGCCCATCCCGAAGAACAGCAGCGGGTAGCCGCGGGTGAGCTGGGCCTGGGAGAAGAAGCCCGAGGTGCAGACGATGCCGTAGGTGATCAGCGACGCGACGGCGATCGCCCGGAACTCCTCGAAGCCGGTCCCGTAGTGCCGGACCCGGTAGGCGCCGAGGACGAAGAGCATGAGCAACCAGACGGCGATCACGCCGGGGCCCAGCAGCGGGGCCCACTCGAACCGCGGGTCGGGGGCCTCGTGGAAGTACTTGTCGATCGAGCCGCGCCAGGTCCAGGCGGCCACCGAGGTGACGAAGAGGACGCCGGTGTCGAGCAGGAAGACGCCGACGAGCATCTGCCGGAGCCGCTGCGCGAGCCGGGGGCGGGCCTGGTCGGCAGCGCTCGTGGGCCGCGCGGCGAGGACCTGCTCGGACTCGGTCACGGCGGTCACCGGCGACGCGTCACGGCGATCAGGGCCGGACGCACGTCCAGCAGGTACACGAACGCGGCGATGATGCCCGCGAAGGAGAACAGCCCGAGCAGCTGCGGGAAGACGAAGTGCGCGACCAGGGCCAGCCCGGTGATCCAGAGCCAGGCCGGCTTCGTCTGCTTGTCCGCAGCGTCGTAGGCCTGCGCCGGACGCGACAGCGCGTCGACGAAGGCGAACAGCTTCACGAACCCGAGAGCGCTCCAGACCAGGAAGTAGATCCCGTAGGAGAACCCGTAATCGAACAGATGCACCCCGACACCCTAGGGTGCGGGCGGCGTCCCCGTCCCGGGTACCGGCACGTTGCCGCCGCTGCGGGCCCCGAAATGCACGAAACCCCCGGGGAAACGTCCCCGGGGGTTTCGCGTCAGGCTCAGGAAGCGGCCTTGACGGCCTTCTTCGCGGGCGCCTTCTTGGCCGGGGCCTTCTTGGCGGCGGCCTTCTTGGCCGGAGCCTTCTTGGCCGGGGCCTTCTTGGCGGCGGCCTTCTTGGCCGGCTTCACGTTCGCGACGGCCTTGACGCCGTCCTTGCGGATGGCGGCGACGAACTTCTCGCCGCGGACGGCGAGGTCGGCGTAGGTGCTGTTCAGGTCCTCGAGGGCCTCGTTCAGCTTCGCCTCGAGCTTCGCGGGAAGCTCCTTGGCGTCCTTCTGGATCTCGGCGAGACGGGCCTCGAACTTGGCCTGCGCGTCCTTGGCCTCGGCCTGGAGCTGCTCGACGCGGGTCTTCGCCTGGGCCTGCAGGGCCTTGGCGTCGAAGTCGACGCTCTTCGCGCGGGTCTGGACGCCGGTCACGCGGGTCTGGACACCGTCGAAGCGGGCCTGGGTGGCCTTCTGGGCCTCGGTGGCGTAGCCACGGGCGTACTCGACGGCGATCTCGGTGGCACCGGCGACCGCGAACAGCGGCTTCACGGCCTCGGTCTTGAACTGGTCGGCGTTGAACTGGGTCTTGGCCATCTCAATTTCCTTCGGTTGGGTTCGCCAGCGCGTCGTCGGACGGCTGGGCGTCTTCGGTGGGGGTGGTGGTGACGGTGAGCGTGGGGGAGTCCTCGCCGGCGTCGCTGCTCGCGGCGCTGAGCGTGACCGCGCGGAAGGACAGGTACACGTCCATCAGCGCCTGCTTCTGACGGCCCGTGAGGACCGGGTCGGCGAGGACGGCGAGCTCCACGGAACGCACCTCGTCGTCGTCCGGGGTGAGGATCCCGGCCTGGACGTAGAGGGTCTCCGCGGAGATCCGGAGTGCCTTGGCGAGCTGCTGGAGCACTTCGGCGGAGGGCCGGCGCAGACCACGTTCGATCTGGCTCAGGTACGGGTTGGAGACGCCTGCCTGATCGGCGAGCTGGCGCAGCGAGACCCCGGCGTTGACCCGCTGCTCGCGCAGGTACCCACCGAGGGTTTCGACGGTCATCCCGACCTTGGACTTCTTGACCACGGGACCATGGTGCTAACTATTGCTAGCACCATGCAACCCGACGCCCGGTGAAACGAGTCACACCGAGGCGAATTCGTCTTGGATGTGAGGGAAAGTTCCCTGAATTCCTGGGCGTCCAGTGCTTGCAAAACCTCGCGAACCGGACATCGGCGCCGGGAAGGGCTGGGCCTAGGCTGCCTGCATGCAACCCGTCATCGCGGAGATCGTGCGCTCCGGCATCGTCGAGGGACACCACTACGGCGCCGTGGTCGCGCTCGACCCGGACGGACAGGTCCGGCACGCCCGCGGCGACGTGACGGGGCCGGTGCTCCCGCGTTCGTGCAACAAGCCGCTCCAGGCGCTCGCGATGGTCCGGGCCGGGCTCGACCTGGACGGCGAGCTGCTCGCGCTCGCCTGCGCCTCGCACTCCGGGGAGCCGTTCCACCTCGACGGAGTACGCCGCATCCTCGCCGGCGCCGGGCTCACCGAGGACGACCTCGGCAACCCGGCGGGCTGGCCGCTGGAGGACCGCGTCCGCGACGAGGTCCTCCGCGCCGGTGGCGGGCCGACCCGGCTGCACATGAACTGCTCCGGCAAGCACGCCGCCATGCTCGCCACCTGCGTGGCCCGCGGCTGGCCGACGGCCGGCTACCTCTCCCCCGACCACCCGCTGCAGCGCACGATCGAGGTCGACTTCGGCGCCCAGACCGGCGAGCCGGGCGGCCCGGAGGCGACCGACGGCTGCGGCGCTCCCCTCCTCGGCACCTCGCTCACCGGCCTGGCCCGCGCCTTCTCCCGGCTCGCCACCGGTGACTCCGAACCCGAGCGCCGAGTCGCCGCCGCGATCCGGAACCACCCCGCGCACGTCTCCGGGTCCCAGCGCGACGAGCGGGTCCTGCTCGCCGCGATCCCCGGCGCGATCGGCAAGGCCGGCGCCGAGTCCTGCTACGCCGTCGCGCTGCCGGACGGTCGCGCGTTCGCGCTCAAGACCGACGACGGCGCCGCGCGCGCCCGGCCGGTCGTGATGGCGGCACTGCTGCGGCTGCTCGGCGTGGACACCGAGCCCGGGGTCGACACCGAGGCGGTCCGGCGTACGGGGGCGGCGCCGCTGACCGGGGGCGATGCGGTCGTCGGTGAGATCCGCGCGGTCCTCTGACCGGACCGCTCTGGCACCATGACCGCGTGCCTGCCCAGTTCTGCCCGACGCCCCGCGAGCTCGACGACCTCGAGCTCCTGCTCCACGGCGGCCTCGCCCCGCTCACGACCTTCGAGCCCGACGGCCCGATCTCGCTGGACCTGCCCGAGGACCTGCGCGGGCTGCCCGAGGTCGAGATCGTCGAC
This sequence comes from Marmoricola sp. RAF53, assembly GCF_052114005.1. Taxonomy (NCBI): domain Bacteria; kingdom Bacillati; phylum Actinomycetota; class Actinomycetes; order Propionibacteriales; family Nocardioidaceae; genus Marmoricola; species Marmoricola sp. RAF53. Next base: position 162,963 of record NZ_JBFRDX010000003.1, read on the forward strand.
CCCGAGGGCCTGCCGCTCGCCCGGCTCACCCCGGCCGGCCTGGAGACCCTGACCGTCCCGGCGTACGGGCCGTTCCGGCGGCTGATGCTCGACCCCGCCGCCATCGCCGCCCAGTACGACGGCGCGCTGACGGTCCCGGTCGCCGGACCGCTCACCAGCGCCGACCTCGACGCGATCGGGGCCGCCCGCGCGGGCCGCCGGGTGCTGCTCCTCGCCCTGACCGGCACCGGCACCCCGCAGGGCCTCACCGCCGTCGGTCTGGTCCGCGCCAGCCTCGCCGCGGCGGACCTGCTCGGCGACGCCGGCGTCGTCTCGGTCCCGCTGGCGAGCCACGGCGACCCGGACCTCGACCACCGGCTGGGCCAGGTCGTCGCCGGGAACTACGCCCCCGGCGAGGTGCTCGCCGTCACCGGCACCGGCGAGCTGCCCGAGCCCGTCGCCGCCGTCGTCGCCCAGGACCAGCCCGAGGAGCCGGGCGTCGTGGTCTTCTTCACCGGCCTGTCCGGGAGCGGCAAGTCGACGCTCGCCCAGGCGCTGCTCGACCGGGTGCTCGAGCGCGGCGAGCGGACCGTGACCAGCCTCGACGGCGACGTCGTACGCCGGAACCTGTCGGCCGGCCTGACCTTCTCCAAGGCCGACCGCGAGACCAACATCCGCCGGATCGGCTGGGTGGCCGCGGAGATCGCCCGGCACCGCGGCGTGGCGATCTGCTCGCCGATCGCGCCTTTCGACGAGACCCGCCAGCAGGTGCGCGCGATGGTCGAGGACGCTGGCGGCATCTTCGTCCTGGTGCACGTCGCCACCCCCCTGGAAGAGTGCGAGCGCCGCGACCGCAAGGGCCTCTACGCCAAGGCCCGCGCCGGCGAGATCCCCGAGTTCACCGGCATCTCCAGCCCCTACGAGGAGCCGGCCGACGCGACCGTGCGGGTGGACACCACCGGCCGCTCGGTCGAGGATGCCTTGAGCGACGTACTGGCCGTGCTGCCGTTCGACTGACCGGCGCGACCTGCCCCGTTCAGCCTCCGCTCTGCCTGACCACCAGAGGACTTCCCGTGCACGACCTCATCAACGATCTCCTCACCACCGACGCGCTCGCCGTGCTCTGCGTGAGCTTCGGCGTCGGCATCGTCGTCGGCCTCACCGGGATGGGCGGCGGCGCCCTGATGACGCCGGCGCTGATCTTCCTCGGCATCAACCCGGCGACGGCGGTGGCCAACGACCTGGTCGCGGCCAGCGTGAACAAGACCGTCGGCGCCACCGTCCACTGGCGGCACGGATCGCCGAACCTCCGGCTCGCGGGCATGCTGATCGCCGGCTCGGTGCCGTTCGCCTTCGCCGGCGGGTTCATCGTCCACGCCGTCGGCGACGAGCATGCCCGCACCGAATTCCTCACCACCGCGATCGGCTGGGCGTTGCTGCTCGCCGCCGGCTCCTACGCGCTCCGGATGTACCTGCAGCTGCGCCTGGTCACCTCCGGCAACGTGCTCAGCGAGGAGGCGCCGAAGATCCGCGCGGTCCCGACGATCCTGGTCGGTGCGTTCGGCGGTCTGCTGGTCGGCATCACCAGCGTCGGTTCCGGTTCGCTGATCATGGTCGCGTTGCTGCTGCTCTACCCGACGCTGTCGGCCCTCAAGCTGGTCGGCACCGACCTGGTCCAGGCCGTCCCGCTGGTCATCGCCGCCGCCGTCGGCCACGTGCTCACCACGGGCGTCGAGTGGGCCGTGCTGATCCCGCTGATCCTCGGCGGCAGCCCGGGCACGTTCTTCGGCGCCCGGATGGCCACCTGGGTGTCGCAGTCGGTGATCCGCCGCGGCATCGTCATCGTGCTCACCCTGACCGGCCTGAAGATGCTCGGCGTCCCGCCGCAGACGGTCGGCTTCATCGGCGCGGGCATGCTGCTGCTCGGCCCACTGGTCTGGGGCTTCATCCGGCAGCGGCACGGTCTCCCGAATTTCGACAACGATTCGACCGCCTGGCGCCTCCCCGACGCCGAGGACGAGAAGACTTCTTCCTAGGATCGGTGCATGCGGCTCCTCCTCCTCCGTCACGGCCAGACCCACGGCAACACCGCCGGCGCCCTCGACACCGCGGTCCCCGGTCTCGACCTGACCGAGCTCGGCGTACGGCAGGCGGAGGCGGCGGCGCGCGTCCTGCACCAGTCCGGCGTGGACGGGATCTTCGTCTCGCCGCTGGTCCGGACCCAGCAGACCGCCGCTCCCCTGGCCGCGCTGAGCGGACTGGACCCGGTCGTCCTGGACGGCGTCCGGGAGATCTCGGCCGGCGACTACGAGATGGCCACCGACCACGACTCGATCCTCGGCTACATCGGCACGGTGGCGGACTGGATCGAGGGCCGGCTGGACACCCGGATGTCAGGGGCCGAGACCGGCCACGAGTTCCTCGCCCGGTACGACGCCGCGGTGGAGCAGATCGCCGCGGACGGCCGCCGGCGGGCCGTCATCGTCAGCCACGGCGCCGCGATCCGGACCTGGATCTCGCAGCGGGTCACCGGGTCGAGCACGCACAGCAAGGCGACCGAGGGACTGGAGAACACCGCGGCGATCGAGCTCGAGGGCTCTCCGGCGGACGGCTGGGAGGTCGTGATGTGGACCTCGGACGCGCTCGGCGGCGCGTTCCTGGAGGACGAGACCGCGCCGGACCCGACGGGACAGGCGATCGAGGGCGACCCGGAGCACGACACGGTCGAGTAAACTAGAACGTGTTCCACTCGGGTGAGACGGATGCAGTCAGAGCAGCCGGGCCTCGATACGATGTCCGCTGCCCGTGAGGGTGCACAGTCCACGAGAGGCAACCGATGTCCCAGACCCACGCCGACTACCAGCTGAGCCAGCTCGACCAGCTGGAAGCGGAGTCGATCCACATCTTCCGCGAGGTCGCGGCCGAGTTCGAGAAGCCGGTCCTGATGTTCTCCGGCGGCAAGGACTCCATCGTGATGCTCCGCCTGGCGGAGAAGGCCTTCTACCCGGCGAAGATCCCGTTCTCGATCCTCCAGGTCGACACCGGGCTGGACTTCCCGGAGGTCATGGAGACCCGGGACCGCTGGGTAAGCCGCCTCGGCGTCAACCTCGTGGTCGCGAGCATCGACGACGCGATCGCGAAGGGCATCATCCCGGACGCCGCGAAGATCAGCCGCAACCGCCTGCAGATCCCGACGCTGCTCAACGCCATCGAGGAGAACGGCTTCACCGCCGCCTTCGGTGGCGGTCGCCGCGACGAGGAGAAGGCGCGCGCCAAGGAGCGGGTCTACTCCCACCGCGACGAGTTCGGCCAGTGGGACCCGAAGAACCAGCGCCCCGAGCTGTGGAGCCTCTACAACGGCCGCCTGCACGAGGGCGAGCACATGCGGATCTTCCCGATCTCGAACTGGACCGAGCTGGACGTCTGGGACTACATCGGCCGCGAGCAGATCGAGATCCCCGACATCTACTTCAGCCACCAGCGCCGCGTCTTCGAGCGCGACGGCATGCTGATGAGCGAGACCCCGCTGAACCCCTGCCGCGAGGGCGAGGTGGTCACCGAGCGCACCGTCCGGTTCCGCACCTGCGGCGACATCACCCTCACCGGCTGCGTCGAGAGCACCGCCTCGACGATCGAGGAGATCATCGAGGAGGTGGCCGTCGCCCGGAAGACCGAGCGTGGCGCCACCCGCGGTGACGACCGCTTCTCCGAGGCCGCCATGGAAGACCGCAAGAAGGAAGGCTACTTCTGATGGCCACCCCCGCAGACAACAAGCCCATGGACCTGCTCCGGTTCGCCACCGCCGGTTCGGTGGACGACGGCAAGTCGACCCTCATCGGCCGGCTGCTGCTCGACTCGAAGGCGATCTTCGAGGACCAGCTCGAGGCCGTCGAGGCGACCTCGCAGTCCAAGGGCTACGACTACACCGACCTGGCGCTGCTCACCGACGGTCTCCGCTCCGAGCGCGAGCAGGGCATCACCATCGACGTGGCGTACCGGTACTTCGCGACGCCGAGCCGCAAGTTCATCATCGCCGACACCCCAGGGCACGTGCAGTACACCCGGAACATGGTCACCGGCGCCTCCACCGCCGACCTCGGCCTGGTGCTGGTCGACGCCCGCCAGGGCCTCACCGAGCAGTCCCGCCGGCACGCGGTGATCCTCTCGCTGCTCCGGGTCCCGCACCTGGTGCTCGCGGTCAACAAGATGGACCTCGTCGACTTCTCCCAGGAGATCTTCGACAAGATCCACCACGAGTTCACCCAGTTCGCGACCAAGCTGAACATCCCGGACCTCGAGGTCATCCCGATCTCGGCGCTCGCCGGCGACAACGTCGTGAACCGCTCCGAGGCGATGCCGTGGTACCAGGGCCCGACCCTGATGCACCACCTCGAGCACGTCCACGTGGCCTCCGACCGCGACCTGATCGACGCCCGGTTCCCCGTGCAGTACGTCGTCCGGCCGAAGTCCGACGAGTTCCACGACTACCGCGGGTACGGCGGCCAGGTCGCCGGCGGCGTGCTCAAGAAGGGCGACCAGGTCGTCGTCCTCCCCTCGGGCATGACCTCGACCATCGAGGCCATCGACCTGTTCGACAAGGAGATCGACCAGGCGTTCCCGCCGATGTCGGTCACCGTCCGCCTCGCCGACGACGTCGACGTCTCCCGCGGCGACATGATCGCCCGGGTCAACAACGCGCCGACGCCGAGCCAGGACATCGACGCGATGATCTGCTGGATGACCAACGAGCCGCTGCGCCCGCGCCAGAAGCTCGCCATCAAGCACACCACCCGCACCGGTCGGGCCCTGGTCAAGGACGTGCAGTACCGCCTGGACATCAACACCCTCCACCGCGACCAGGAGACCAAGGAGATCGGTCTCAACGAGATCGGCCGCGTCCAGCTGCGCACCACGGTGCCGCTGCTCGTGGACCCGTACTCGAAGAACCGGACGACCGGCTCGTTCATCCTGATCGACGAGACCACGGGTGTGACCGTCGGAGCCGGGATGATCAACGGCTGAACGATTCGCCGTACGTCGTACGGAGGCCCGGGCCGGATCGTCGGTTCGGGCCTTCGCCGTCTTGACCTTCGTCGGCTTCCAGCCCAATCCCTGCGGATCAGCCTGATGCTTCGGGCTGTCGCGCCGGAATACCGAGGGAAGGGGTGATTCCGACGCTTACACGACGTCCACGAGCCGCGAGCGCAGCGCCCGGCTCGGCGGCACGTAGGCCTGGGCGACCTCGCCGAGCCCGAGCACGGTCGCGCCGCGGTCCTCCGGCGAGAGGTAGAGCGACTCGCCGCGGCCCAGCGTGACCTTGTCGCCGGCCTCGGTGGTCACCTGGACCTCGCCGCCGGTGCAGATCAGCACGCTGCCCTCGGAGCGGACCAGCTCGACGCCCTCCGGCGCCGCGTGCGAGATCTGCGTGACCGCCAGCGCGAAACCGCCGCCGGACGGGGAGAACACCTCGGTGTCGTAGTCGATGAAGTCCGGGGTGACGCGGGCGACCCGGGCCATGCCGCTGTTGAGCGCGGCGACCAGGCCGGCGGTGTCGATGTGCTTGCTGGTCAGGCCGGCCCGGAGCACGTTGTCCGAGTTCGCCATCACCTCCAGGCACATCCCGCTCAGGTGCGCGTGGATCACGCCGGTCTCCAGGTACGCCGCCTCCCCCGGCTGCAGCGTCATCCGGTTCAGCATCAGCGAGATCACCACGCCGATGTCGTCCGGGTGGTGCTCGGCGATCTCCACCGCGGTCTGGTAGGCGCGCTTGATGTCCATGCCGAGCGAGCCCAGCGTGCGGGCCGCACCGACGATCTGGTGCACCTCCGCCGGGTCGATGTCGTCGGTGAGCAGTCGTTCGATGAGCCGGACGATGCTCGCGAAGCCCGGGTCGGCGCGGAGCTCGTCGGACAGGCTCTGGCTCAGCGGGGTGTTCAGCGGGCCGAGGACGCGGAGGATCTCGGCGCTCGGCCGGAAGCCGATCAGGCTGTCGAAGGTGGTCAGCGCGTAGACCATCTCCGGCTTGTGGTTGGTGTCCTTGTAGACGCGGTGCGGGGCGTCCAGCGGGATGCCCGCCTCCTCCTCGCGCGCGAAGCCGATCTCCGCGAGCGAGCGGGACGGGTGCACCTGCAGCGAGAGCGGCCGTTCCGCGGCGAGCAGCTTGACCATGAACGGGAGGTCACCGGCGACGTCGGTGAGCGGCTTCTCGTTGCCGTCGCCGTCGAGCGCGTACGACGGGCTCAGCGGGTGCGTCCCGATCCACACCTCGGCCACGGGCGAGCCGTTGCGGCGGTCGCCCAGGAACTGCGGAATGGCGTGGGGGGAGCCCCACTCGTAGTTCTTGACGCCGTTGCGCAGGAGGTGCATGGGTTCAAGCCTAAAGGGCCGGGTGCTGCACCGGGCACCTTTCGGGCACCAGCCCGGGTCAGCCCAGACGCGGGCGGACGTGCAGCCCGACCTCGGGGTCGACGACGACCTCCTGGGCCGCGGCGATCCCGTCGGCGACCAGGGTCGCGTCCAGCGGGACGGCCCGCTTGACCAGGGCCAGCGCGATCGGGCCGAGCTCGTGGTGGCGGGCCGACGAGCCGACGAAGCCGACCTCGCGGCCGCCGTGCACCAGCGGCGTCCCCTGCTCCGGGAGCCGGTTGTCGGACCCGTCGAGGTGGAGCAGCGTCAGCCGGCGCGGCGGCCGGCCCAGGGTGTGCACCCGGGCAACGGTCTCCTGGCCGCGGTAGCAGCCCTTGTCGAGGTGGACCGCGCGCGGGATCCAGCCGACCTCGTTCGGGATCGTGCGGTGGTCGGCGTCCAGGCCGGGGCGGGGCTCGCCGCGGGCGATCCGGAGCGCCTCGAAGGCCCAGGTGCCGGCGGGGTCGCCGACCGCGGCGGCGTACGCGGTGAGCTCGGTGCGCGGGACCAGGTCGTAGCGGCCCTCCGGGGTGCTCCCCGGGGCGCTCCCCGGCCGCCACGCGACCGCGACCTCCGCGGTCACGTCCGCGACCTCGACCCGCATCATGAAACGCATCCGGTCCAGCCACTCGGCCAGCGCCGGTGCGGTCCCGGGCTCGACGTGGGCGGTGAACGCCTCGCCGTCGTCGACGCCGTACAGGGCGTGCTCGACGTGCCCCTGCGGCGACAGCACCAGCGTCATCACCGGAACGCCGGGCGCCAGTCCCTCGAGCTGCTGGCTGGTGAGCGAGTGCAGCCAGGTCAGCCGGTCGGGACCGGTGACGCGGACGACGCCGCGGTGGGACAGGTCCACGAAGCCCTCGCCGGACTCGAGGCTGCGCTGCTCGCCGTGGAACGACCCGTAGTGGGCCGCGACGGGCGCGTCCGGGCCGTTGCCGGCGACGGCGCCGGCGAGATCGAGGAGAGGGCTGCTCATGGTTGTCCCAACGGTCAGGAGTCGGTGGTCATTCCGCGTGGTCGTTCCGCGGCGCACCCGTCGCAGAGGCCGAAGACGCTCAGGTGGCCGTAGTCCGGGGTGAACCCGTGCTCGGCGACGAGCGGCCCGAGGGCGGCCTCGACGGCCGGCAGCCCGACGCTGATCACCCGGCGGCAGCCGCGGCAGACGAGGTGGGCGTGCTCGTGACCGGTGGCCGCGTGGTACGTCGGCGCCCGGTCGGTCAGGTGCGCGTGCCGGATCAGGCCGAGCTCGTCGAGCAGCTCGAGGGTCCGGTACACGGTGGAGAGGTTGATCGCCCCGGAGTGGGTGCGCACCTCGGCGTACACCTCGTCGGGGGTCGCGTGCCCGAGGGCCTCGACCGCGGCCAGCACGAGCTCGCGCTGCGGGGTCAGCCGGTGCCCGCTGGCCCGCAGCCGCTCCTGCCAGTCCGCGGTCGTGCCCACGCGGTCAGACCCGCTTCAGCTGGGCGTGCGTGTGCGGCTGGAGCTCCTTGCCCATCGCCGCCATGTCGAAGGCGTAGAGCAGATCGCCGTTGACGTAGCCGTAGAGACGCTTGCCGCCGGTGTACTCCTTCGCGGTGCCGGTGCGGGCGACCGCGTCGGTGACGATCTCGAAGCGCGGCTGCTCCGGGTGCAGCTCGCCGTGCCAGATCTCCACGAAGCCGAGGTTGTGGGTCATCACGACCTCGATCGAGCCGTCCTCCTGAGGCCTGATGAACCCGGTCTCCTGGGCCGCCTCGCGGACGTGGTTGCCGTCGGCGTCGACGATCCAGGCGCGGCTCATGAAGTGGATGAACGGCCGGCCGTCCTGCTGGAAGAGGATCTCCTGGCCGAACTGGAACGGCTCGATGCCGGGGTACTCGCCGTGCCCGTTCCCGGCCCAGGTGCCGATCAGCCAGGCCAGCCGGGCGCAGTTCGGGTGGATGTTGTCAGGGATCGCGAAGGGCACGCTCAGTCGTCTCCGGGTCGAGGGGCGGCGAAGGTCAGCAGGCGGCGGGTGAGGGCGACGGCCAGCACACCCACGCCGAGAAGCACGGCGGCCAGCACGACCACGAAGAAGGCTTCCACGCTCGGAAGTCTAGGCGCTTCCGCGTGCCCGGGGCCGTCGCGAGCGGTGTTTCGCTGAGTGCGTCGCAAGGCCGAGGAGGGAGGCGATGCGGAGCATCGTCGACCGACGAGAACGCAGCGAGGTGCCAGCGAAACGCCGCGCAGCAGGCCACCGGGCACGGGGACGCGCCTTAGTCTTCGGGCATGCGCAACCTGGTGATCAAGTGCACGGCCGGGTCGGAGGACCCCGAACGCTGCAACCAGGCGTTCACGGTCGCGGCCGCCGCGCTGGCGTCCGGAGCGCGGGTGAGTCTCTGGCTGACCGGCGAGGCGACCTGGTTCGCGGTGCCGGGGCGGGCCGAGGAGTTCAGCCTCGCCGGGGCGGCGCCGCTGTCCGAGGCCCGCGACCTGGTCCTCGAGCACGGCGAGCTCGTGGTCTGCACCCAGTGCGCCGCGCGCCGCGACCTGACCTCCGACGACCTGGTCGCCGGCGCGGTGATCGCCGGAGCGCCGTCGTTCGTCGAGGCCGTGCTCGCCGAGGACGCCCAGGCGCTGGTCTACTGACCGGACCGGCGCCTACCCGCTGAACGGGTAGGACCGCTCGACGCTGCCGTCGGGCCGGGTCGCGAGGTAGCCGGACTCGTGGAAGTCGTTGCTCACGTAGACGTCGACGTTCGGGCCGTCGTCGAACTGCGGCCGGTGGTCGATGTTCACGTACGTCGTCGAGTAGTCCTCCACGTTCAGGGTCCGGCGCGCCTTCGCGATGTTGCGCACCAGCGCCGGGACGTCGATCACCCGGGTGTCGACCGGGCGCGACCCCGGGAAGTCGGCGCCGACTCCACCGAAGTCCTGCCAGCCCTCCCCCGGCCGGAAGAGCCATCCGCTGTGCCGGTTCCTGCCCGGCACCGGCACCTGGACGACCACGTAGTCGTCGTACAGGGTCAGGTCGACGACCCGGGAGGTGTGGAACTTCGCCCGGTACGCCGCCAGGAACGCGCGGATGCCCGGGCCGGTCAACGCGTAGTCCACGACCGGCTCGTCGGAACCAGCGGCGGCCGTCGGCTCGTCCACGGCCGTCTCCTCGCCGGCGCCGGGCGTGATCGGCAGGGGTGACGCCAGGGTGTCGACGCTGCCCGCCGACCGGTCGTCGCCGCCGGCGAAGACCAGGACCGCGGTGAGCCCGATGCCGACCACGGCGAGCAGCGCCACCACGGCGAACACGATCCCGACCACCTTGCCGGTGCTCCCGGAACCGCGGCCGGGCGCCGGGGCAGCGCCCGCGGGCAAGGCCCAGGCGCCGTCGAGCTGGTCGAGGTCCCGGCCGATGAGGTCCAGCTCGGTGACGCTCTGCGCGGACCGGACGTTGCCGAGCCGGATGTCGCGGTCGGCCTCGGTGATCCGGCCCGCCGCCGCCGCCCGGCGGATCCGTTCCTCGAGCCGGTCACGGTCGGCGCTGGTCGGCTGCCGGTACGGGTCGTCCATGCCGGGAGCCTAGGGATCGTCCGGGCTACCCGGCCAGGCCGAGCAGGGCGCGGGCCTCGGCGCCGGACATCGGGGTCCGCTGGGCGATCCGGCCGAGCTCGACCACGCGGGTGACGAGCTGGTCGTTGTGCTCGACCGGCACACCCCGGGCCAGCGTGAGCACGTCCTCCATGCCCACGCGGAGGTGGCCGCCCTTGCTGAGCGAGGCGAGCGCGACGGCCAGCGTGCTGCGGCCGATCCCGGTCGCCGACCAGCTCGTGGTCACCTCCGGCAGCGCGGCGACGGCGGCGACCAGGGCGTCCGCGGTCCCCGGCATGCCGCCGGGCACGCCCATCACCAGGTCGACGTGCACGCGGCCGCCGTACGGGAGGCCGTGGCGGTCGAGCAGGCGGTGCAGCGCCGCCACCTGGCCGAGGTCGAACAGCTCGAACTCGGGCACGACGCCGCGCTCCTGGCTGAGCACGTAGAGGTCCTGCACGAACGGCCACGGGTTGAGGAACACGTCGTCGCCGAAGTTGGTGGTGCCCATCGTCAGGCTGCACGAGTCCGGGCGGGCGTCCAGCACCTTCAGCCGGTCCGCCAGCGGGTCGTGCACCGACCCGCCTGTGGACAGCTGCACCACCAGGCCGGTCGCCTCGTGGAGCGCGTCCACGGTGTCGGTCAGCCGGCCGAGGTCGAGCGTCGGGCGGTGGTCGTCGTCGCGGATGTGCACGTGGATCATCCCGGCGCCGGCCGCCTCGCAGCGCCGGGCGGTCTCCACCAGCTCGGGCAGCGTGGTCGGCAGCTGCGGACAGTCGGCCTTGGTGGTCTCCGCTCCCGTCGGCGCCACCGTGATCAAGAGGTCTCCCATGGAGGCACTCAACCACGACCTCCGGGCCCGACCGAACCCACCGCTATCGTCACCGGCATGCGAGCCGTCCTGCAGCGCGTGACCCGGGCGAGCGTGACCGTCGGCGGCGAGGTCGTCGGCCGGATCGACCGGCCCGGACTGGTCGCGCTCGTCGGCATCACCCACACCGACGGCCCGGCCGAGGTGGCCTGGACGGCGCGCAAGATCCGCGACCTGCGGCTGCTCCGCGACGAGCGGTCCCCGGGGGACGAGGACGCGCCGGTGCTCGTGATCAGCCAGTTCACGCTGTACGGCGACGCCCGGAAGGGCCGCCGGCCCACCTGGGCGGCCGCCGCGCCCGGCGAGGTCTCCGAGCCCCTGTACGACGCCCTCTGCGCGGCCCTGGAGGAGCTCGGCACCCCGGTCGAGCGGGGAGTCTTCGGAGCCGAGATGGCCGTCGAGCTCGTCAACGACGGCCCGTTCACCGTCGTCCTCGATTCTGCGGATTCCCTGTCGAGTTAGCCGGTTTCGCCCCGAGACATCACCTTTCTCCCGCATGATCGTTGGGTTCTTCATCGGGCTCGCGAGACCGTGCCCGGGCCGCTCACCCACCGTCTACACTCCGGGGGGTCGTAGAGCGGAATCGGATCGAGCCAGAAGGTACGGCGTGGAATTCAGAGAACTGCTGCGGATGGTGCAGCGCCGGTGGCTGACCGTCGTCGTCTTCTTCCTGCTGGCGCTGATCGGCACGGGGGTCGTCACCTACGCGATGACCCCGAAGTACGAGAGCACCGCCCGGATCTACGTGACCGCCGAGGTCTCCGGCGACATCAGCGCGGCCAGCGCGGCCAACTACCTCGCCATCCAGCGGGTGCAGTCCTACGCCGAGCTCGCGCACAGCCGCGAGGTCCTGCAGCGGGTCATCTCCCGCCTCAAGCTCGACACCTCCCCGGCCGCTCTCGACGCCAAGATCTCCTCCCGGGTCACCGACCTGACCGTGATCATCGAGATCACCGCCCGCGACCCCTCCGCCGCACAGGCGCAGGAGATCGCGAAGGCCGAGTCCGAGGTGCTCGCCGAGTACCTGACCGAGATCGAGACCCCGTTCGGCAAGACCAGCTCCCCGATCAAGGCCACGATCGTCGACCCGGCGTCGTACAACGGCGAGCAGGTGAGCCCGCAGCCGGTGCTGAACCTGCTGATCGCGGCGATCATCGGCCTCGTCCTCGGCATCGGCATGGCCCTGGTCCGCGACCTCCTCGACCAGACGGTCTCCTCGACCGAGGACGTGGAGAAGACGCTCGACACCCCGGTGCTGGCGACGATCCAGTACGAGAGCGACGTGCCGAAGCACCCGCTGCTCACCGAGGCGGCCAGCCACTCCAGCCGCGTCGAGGCGTTCCGGCTGCTGCGGACCAACCTCCAGTTCCTCGACATCGACACCCGGCCGCGCTCGCTGGTCATCACCAGCGCCATCCCGAGCGAGGGCAAGACCTCGACCGCGACCAACCTCGCGATCGCGCTCGCCCAGACCGGCCTGCGCGTCCTGCTGGTCGACGGCGACCTGCGTCGCCCGAAGGTCGCCAGCCTGCTCGGCCTGGAGCGCTCGGTCGGCCTGACCACGGTGCTCGTCGGTCGCAGCGAGCTGCAGGACAGCATCCAGAAGCACACCGACTCCGGCATCTTCTTCCTGGCCAGCGGCCCGATCCCGCCGAACCCGACCGAGGTGCTGCAGTCGCGCGCCGCGCAGGAGCTGTTCGACCGGGTCTCGCAGATGTTCGACATGGTGATCATCGACGGCCCGCCGCTGCTGCCCGTCTCCGACGCGGCGATCATGGCGCGCGACGTCGACGGCGCCATCCTGGTCGTCCGTCACGGCAAGACCACCAAGGACCAGCTGCGTCAGGCCGCCCTGCGCCTGGCCCAGGTGGACGCGAACCTGCTCGGGGTCACCGTCAACATGACCCCGAAGCGCGGCGGCAAGAGCTACGGCTACGGCTACGGGTACGGCTACGGCCCGGAGAAGCAGAAGTCCTGAGCCGGTGAAGTCGCTCGGGGTCACCCTGCTCGGGGGCTTTGTCCTCCTGGTCCTGGTCGCGATCGCCAGCGTCGGCACGCTGATCCCGATCGCGATCGCGGTCGGCGCCGCCGTCGGCCTGACCCTGATGGTCGCGCTCGGGCCGGAGCGGCTGGGCATCCTGCTGCTCCTGCTCGCCACGCTGCTGGCGCCGCTGAACGGGCTCCGGATCAGCCAGAGCGGCAACGTCGGGTACGCCGACTTCGCCTACGTAGTCGGCATCGTCCTGGTGACGCCGCGCCTGCTCAAGACCCGCACGCTGGTCCCCAAGGTCTGGCTGCTCGGCTGCACCATCCTGGTGCTGGACGTGCTCATCACCAGCCTGCTGCTGCCAGTGCCGATCCTCGGGATCCTCGGGTTCGTGAAGATCGGCTGGTCGATGATCCTGCTGCCGCTGGTCTTCAACCGCCTTCGCCCCGGGTTCACGCTGCTCAACGCCTTCGCCTGGGCCTTCATCAGCGGCCAGATCATCAGCACCCTGTACGGCCTGGCCCACGGCCAGACGATGGTCACCGGCGGGCGCGGGTCCGGCATGACCACGCACCCGAACTTCTACGGCCTGGCCGGCCAGATGTCCCTGGCCCTGCTGATCTTCCTCTGGTACCGGACGCCGGCGAGGCACCGCTGGGTCCTCTGGGGTGCGGCGTTGCTCGTCGGCAACTCGATCGTCTCCAGCGGCAGCCGTGCGAGCCTGATCTGCGCCGTGGTCACCGTGATCGCCTGGGCCCTGCTGGAGCGGACGGCGATCAGCTCGTTCCTGCTGGTCACCGGTGTCGCGCTGTCCGCCGCGTTCCTCAACGTCGTCTTCGCCGTGGCGCCGGCCGACTCCGCCTTCGGTCGCCTGGCCGGCAAGTCCGCGTCGAACAACTCCGACATCGTCCGCGAGCACGCCTTCGCCTACGGGTTCCGGCAATTCAAGGACCGGCCGATCGCCGGGAGCGGCTTCTTCGACGTGCTCGGGTTCCACAACGTGTACCTCGAGGTCGCGGTCGGCGGCGGCATCATCGCGCTCTTCGCGTTCATCCTGATCCTGGCCGGGATGATCCAGCCGCTGTTCAACAACCCGCCGCACTGGCTGTCCCTGATGGCCCTGTCGTACGCAGTTTTCTGCTTCATCGGACCCACGCTCTACGACCGGATACTGTGGGGCGCGCTCGCCATGGTGCTGGTCGTGGTCGTCCCGAAGGACGAACCTCAAGACGAGGCACTCGAGACCCTCCCGACCCGCGACCTGACGAGGAAAGCTTGATGAACCGTTCCCCCGCACTCGCCGCCAAGCGCCTCGTCCAGACCGTGACGGCGTTCGGCAACGGCCCTCGCCTGCTGTGGGACCTGGGCCGTCGCACCGACGAGCTGGAGTTCGAGACGAAGAACGGCCTCAAGGTCGTCTGCCCGAACGTCGCGGGCGCCCGGGTCCCCCTCTACGAGCTGTTCGCCGAGGACGCCTACGAGATCGACGCGCTCGTCGCGGGCCTGCCGGAGAACCCCGTCGTGCTCGACGTCGGCGGCCACATCGGCTGCTTCTCGATGTCGATGGCGCTGGCCTCGCCGACCGCGCAGGTCTTCACCTACGAGGCCTCGCCGTCGACGTACGAGTTCCTGGTCCGCAACCTGGCGTCCAACGGCCTGGCCGACCGCGTGAACGCGACCAACACCGCGCTCGCCGACCACCACGGCACCCTGGAGTTCGCGTCCAGCTCGCTGGGCAGCGGCCTCAACGGCATCACCCAGAGCCTGGCCGACCAGAACGTCGTCGAGGTCCCCTGCATCACCTTCGCCGAGGCCGTCGCCGCGGCCGGTGGCCGGGTCGACCTGGTGAAGATGGACGTCGAGGGCGCGGAGTACCCGATCGTGCTCGGCAGCAAGCCGGCCGACTGGGCGACCGTGCAGAAGGTCGCGATCGAGTTCCACGGCGTGCCGGGCAAGCACTGGCACGAGCTGCGCGACTTCTTCACCGAGGCCGGACTGACGATCAGCAAGCAGGCCCACGGCACCGAGGGCTACGGCATGCTGTGGCTCAGCCGGGCCTGATCCAGCCCACCCGATGAGCCGCCTCCCCCCGGCGCTGCGTCCGCTCTGGCCGCTGGTCAAGCTCGGGCACCGCGGGGCGACACGCACCGTCGGCGCGCTCGCCCGCACCAGCCGGTTCGGCGGCACCCGCAAGCTCCCCCGGCGCGGTACGGCGCGGGCAGCCGACGCCGCCGCCGCCGAGCCGGACAGGGTCCGGATCCACGTCGGTGCGCCGGCCGAGCCGCTGCACCGCCCGGCTCCGCTCGGGTCGCCGTCGCCGATGGCGTTCTGGGACGAGGTCACCCGCGTCGAGCTGCCGCCCCGGTTCGTGCTCGAGGTCGAGGACGGCCGGCTCGTCGGCGACTACGCCGCGACGATCACGCCCGGCGGCCGGCTGGAGTCCGAGACCAGCCGATACTTCGGCACGAAGGGCTGGAGGGAGCACCCGGTCTTCCTCGGCGGGCGGCTCCCGGTCGAGGAGCGGGTCGAGGGCACCGTGCTCTCGCTGGTGAGCCACGGCACCGGCCACAACTACTTCCACCTGATCACCGATCTGGCACCGCGCTGGGGAGTAGCCCAGGAGGCGATGCCGGGGCTGCACCCGGACCACGTCGTCGTGAACACGGCCTGGCCGGCGCACCGCGAGGTGCTCGGCCTGCTCGGCCTGGACAAGTTCCCGTGGATCGAGGCGCGCAAGGACATGAACCTGCGTGCTGACCGGCTGCTGGTGCCGAGCCTCTACGGCTCCGGCATCTCGCCGCCGTGGATCACCCGCTGGCTGCGGGAGAACCTGCCGGCCCAGGACGTGAAGGACCGGCCGAAGCGGCTGTACGTGACCCGCGGCGACCAGCCGAACACCCGGTCGATGACCGAGGAGCACGCCGTCGTGGAGGCGCTCGCCGGGATGGGCTTCACCCGGTTCGACCCGATGGACTGGACGGTCCAGGAGCAGATCGACCACTTCGCCGCGGCCGAGGTCGTCGTCGCCCCGCACGGAGCCGCGCTCACGAACCTGTCCTTCTGCTCGCCCGGCGCACGGGTGCTGGAGATGTTCGCGCCGACGTACCTGAACCCTGCCTACTGGTCGATGACCAGCAACGTCGAGGACTCGGTCTACCGCTACCTGGTCGCCGACCCGGTGGACCCGTCGCTGCCGCGGAAGAAGATGAACGGGCTGATGACCGACATCCGGTTGTCCGCCGCGCAGGTGACCGCCGCGGTCGAGGACCTGCTCGCGAACTGACGCGCGCGGACAGGCCCGGAGTGGTTCACTCAGGGGCAGCCATCCCACCCCGGAGGACTCGATGACGGTACGCGAGCAGGTCCCGCTGCGCGCCGCGCCCTCGCGCAGGCCGACGCACGCGGTCGGCCTGCTGGTCTGGGCGCTCGCGCTGGTCGCCTGGGTCGGCGTCGTCGGGCTGCCGAAGCAGCCTTTCCTGGTCGTCGGCTGGGCCTGGCTGGCAGTCGTCGCGTACGACGTCCGCCGGCCGTGGCGCTACCACCTGGAGTTCCTCCGCGACTGGTCGCCGTTCCTGGTCCTGCTGCTGCTCTACATGTGGAGCCGCGGACTCGCCGACAACCTCGGCATCGGGGTGCACGTCACCGAGCCGGTCGACGTCGACCGCTGGCTCTTCGGCGGCACGCTGCCGACCGAGTACCTCCAGGCGCACCTGTGCGGGGTGCCGTGCGAGCGCTCGATGCCGCCGCGCTGGTACGACGTGGGGCTGACCACCGTCTACTACTCGCACTTCTTCGTCACGCTGTGCGTCGCCGTCTGGTTGTGGCTGCGGGACCGCGCCTCCTGGCTCGGCTACGTCCGCCGCTACCTCTCCCTGTTCGTGGTCGCGCTGGTCGGCTACGTCCTCTACCCGATGGCGCCGCCGTGGATGGCCGCGCGCGACGGCGTCATCTCCCCCGACGTCGCCCGGATCACCGGGCGCGGCTGGTTCGACCTCGGCCACCACGGCGTCACCGGCCAGCAACGGCTCTCGGCCGTCGGCAACCAGGTGGCGGCGATGCCGTCGCTGCACGCCGCGCTGGCCCTGTTCGTGGCCGTGTACGCCGTGACCCGGTTGCGGAGCCCGTGGCGGTGGCTGCTCCTGCTCTACCCCGCGGCGATGGCGTTCCTGCTCGTCTACTACGCCGAGCACTACGTGCTGGACATCCTGGCCGGCTGGGCCGTCGTCGCGGTCGTGATGTGGGGCTGGGCCCGCTGGGACCGGCGCAGCTCGACCTAGGCGTCGTTCAGCCCCGGAGCACCTTCTCCATCGGCCTGCCCTTCGCGAGCTCGTCGACGAGCTTGTCGAGGTAGCGGATCTTCTGCATCAGCGGGTCCTCGACCTCCTCGACCCTGATCCCGCAGACGGCACCGGTGATGAGCCCGGCGTTCGGATTCAGGTGCGCGGCGGCGAAGAAGTCCTCGAACGTGGTGCCGTCCGCGAGGTGCTGCTTCAGCTCGGCCTCGTCGAAGCCGGTGAGCCAGCGGATCACCTCGTCCAGCTCGGCGTTCGTCCGCCCCTTCTTCTCCACCTTGGCCACGTAGTGCGGGTAGACCGAGGCCACGCTGGTGGTGAAGATCCGGTGCATGGTCCCGAGGGTAGACCGGTCAGGCGGCGGGCGGCCCGTCGATGACTCGGGGCACGTACTCGACCAGCTGGATCCGGCCGTCGAAGGTGCGGCTGTCGACCAGGTCGAGCAGGACGTCGGGATAGCCGTCGTAGATCCGCTCGCTCCCGGTGGCGCCGGTGATCACCGGGAAGATGACGACCCGGAACCGGTCGACCAGACCCGCGGCCAGCAGGGTGCGGCACAGCATCAGGCTGCCGATGGTGCGCATCGACCGGTCGCCGTTCTCCTTGAGCTCCCGGACCGCCGCCACCGGGTCGCCGGTGACGAGTCGCGAGTTCTCCCAGGTGAGCGGCTCTACCAGCGTGCTGGAGAAGACGACCTTCGAGAACCGGCCCAGCACGTCGGTCCCCGGCTCGCCCCCGGCGGCGAAGCCGGACATCAGCCGATAGGTCTTCGCGCCCAGGAGCACGACGTGATCCTGCTCCGGACTCTCGGCCAGCCAGCCCAGGTACTCGGGTCCTTCCAGGCCCCACCAGCCCGGCCACCCCTCTGCCGAGGCGTAACCGTCGAGCGAGGTGATGAAGTCGACGACGAGCTCGGGCATCGGGTCCTCCTCGGGGACGGGTTCTCCCCGAGCCTGCCCCGGGCGGCGCTCCGGAAACCAGCTGTGCCCGCTGCTGGTCGAGACGGCCGACGGCGGCTGAGCGGGCGGCACTACCGTTGCACCCATGAAGGCACTGCTGCTGGAAGGCATCCACCCCGCCGCCGTCGAGGTCCTCGAGCGCAACGGGTTCGAGGTGGACCTGCGCGCGGGCGCGCTGTCCGAGGACCAGCTGGTCGAGGAGCTTCCCGGTGTCTCCGTCCTGGGCATCCGCTCCAACACGCACCTGACCGCGCGTGCGCTCGACGCCGCGCCGGACCTGCTGGCCGTCGGCTGCTTCTGCATCGGCACCAACCAGGTCGACCTGCCGGCCGCGACCGCGCGCGGGCTCGGCGTCTTCAACGCGCCGTACTCGAACACGCGCAGCGTCGTGGAGCTGGTCATCGGCGAGATCATCGCGCTCGCCCGGCGGCTGACCGAGAAGACCGAGCGGATGCACGAGGGCGTCTGGGACAAGTCGGCCCGCGGCAGCCACGAGATCCGCGGCCGCACCCTCGGGATCGTCGGCTACGGCAACATCGGCACCCAGCTCTCGAACATGGCCGAGGCGATCGGCATGCGGGTGGTCTTCTACGACACTGCCGACCGGCCGGCGCACGGCAACGCGCGCCGGATGCACTCGCTGCACGACCTGCTCGGCGTCGCCGACGTGGTCAGCCTCCACGTCGACGGCCGCCCCGGGAACGCCGGCTTCTTCGGCGCCGACGAATTCGCGGCGATGCGGCCGCGCTCGATGTTCATCAACGCCTCCCGCGGCATGGTCGTCGACTACGAGGCCCTGCGGGACAACCTCGTCAGCGGCCACATCTCCGGTGCGGCCGTAGACGTCTTCCCGGTGGAGCCGAAGGCGCAGGGCGACGGGTTCGAGTCGGTCCTCCGCGGCCTCGACAACGTCATCCTCACCCCGCACATCGGCGGGTCCACCCAGGAGGCGCAGGAGGAGATCGGCCACTTCGTCGCCGGCAAGCTGTCGGCGTACCTGAAGGAGGGCAACACCTCCCTCTCGGTCAACCTCCCCGCCGTGCTCGCCGCCCCGCTCGCCGAGGGCTTCCGGGTCGGATTCCTGCACCGCAACGTGCCGGGCGTCCTGGCGGAGTTCAACGCGCTGTTCGCCGCCGAGGGCGACAACGTCACCGGGCAGCAGCTCGCCACCGTCGGGGACGTCGGGTACGTCGTCGCGGACGTGGCCAAGCCGCCGTCGGACGAGGCGATCGACCAGCTGCGCGCCTCCGAGCACAGCCTCTGGGTGCGCCGCTGGTAGCGGACAGCACTGTTGGCCCGCTGTTCAACGGGAGGCACGCCGCACCCTCTGGCGTGTCGCGCCGGACTCGCTGCACGATAACCGGAACCGAACGGTCCCAATTCTCGGCAGAGGGAGTGCAGTCGTGGTCAGGAATGCTCGTGTACGACTCGTGGCGGTGCTGACGCCACTCGCGTTGGCAGCAGCGGTCACGGCGGTGCCGGACAGGGCGGTCGCACTGTCCCCGGACGTCGTCATCTCGGCGGTGTACGGCGGCGGCGGCAACTCCGGCGCCACGTTCAAGAACGACTTCGTCGAGCTCGCGAACCCGACCGGCAACCCGGTCAGCGTCGACGGCTGGAGCGTGCAGTACACGAGCGCCGCGGGCGCGGTCTTCCAGATGACCGCCCTGTCCGGCTCGATCCCGGCACACGGGCGCTACCTGGTCCAGGAGGCCGCCGGCGCCGGCGGCACGCTGAGCCTGCCCACCCCGGACGCGGCCGGGTCGGTCCCGATGTCCGCGACCTCCGGCGTGGTCGCGCTCGTCACGGCCCAGGTCCCGCTGGTCGGCTGCGGCACCTCCTGCGCCACCGCGCCGAACGTCAAGGACCTCGTCGGGTACGGCGCCACGGCCAACGCCGAGACGCTCGCCGCGCCCGGCCTCAGCAACACCACCGCGGACGCGCGCGCCGCCACGCTGGTCGACACCGACGACAACAGCGCCGACTTCGCTGCCGGGGTGCCCCGAGCCACGAACACGGCCGGCACCACGGTCACGGCGACCGACACCCCCGGCGGCGGCGACCCGACCCCGGGGGCGCTCCGGATCCACGACATCCAGGGCAGCGGCCGGATCTCCCCGGTCGTCGGCCAGAACATCACCAACGTGCCCGGGATCGTGACCCGGGTCCGGAGCACCGGCAGCGCCCGCGGCTTCTGGATCCAGGACCCGACGGCCGACGCCGACCCGCTGACCAGCGAGGGCGTCTTCGTCTTCCGGGGCTCGACCACGCCGACGGTCGCCGTCGGCGACTCGGTCCTGGTCAGCGGCCGGGTCACCGAGTTCCGGCCGGCCGCCGGGGCGCAGTCCCTCACCGAGCTCGGCGGCACCGTCACGACCACCACGCTGAGCACCGGCAACGCCCTGCCCGCCGCGGAGCCGGTCGCGCTCCCCGCCACCTACACCAAGTCCGGCGCGCTCGAGACCCAGCCGCTGGAGCCGGCCGGCTACGCGCTCGACTGGCTGGAGGTCCACGAGGGCATGCGGGTCACGCTCGACCAGGACACCCGCCTGGTCGCGCCGGTCGACACCGCGTTCGACGAGATCTGGGTGACCACCCGGCCGACGCAGAACCCGACGCCGCGCGGTGGCACGATCTACGGCTCCTACGACGACCCGAACAGCGGCCGCCTGATGATCGTCGCCCCCGGTGACGTCGCCGGCGCCGATGTCGGGTCGGTGCTCGCCGCGGGCACGACCGGCCCGGTCGACTACCAGTCGTTCGGCGGCTACGTCATCGCGGCCGGCAACGTCGGCGCGATCACGCCGAGCGCGCTGAAGCGCCAACAGGTGACGCCGACGATCAAGAAGAAGGACGTCTCCGTCGCGACGTACAACGTGGAGAACCTGGACGCCGCCGACCCCGCCGCCAAGTTCAGCCAGCTCGCCCGGGGCATCGTCACCAACCTCGGGTCGCCGGACATCGTGGCGCTGGAGGAGGTCCAGGACGACAACGGCCCGGTCGACGACGGCACCGTCGCGGCGGACCAGACGATGGCGAAGCTCGTCGCGGCGATCCAGGCGGCCGGCGGGCCGGCGTACTCGTGGCGCTCGGTCGACCCGGTCGACGACGCCGACGGCGGCGAGCCGGGTGGCAACATCCGCCAGGTCTTCCTGTTCAACCCGAACGGCGGCGGGGGCGTCTCCTTCGTCGACCGGGCCGGCGGCACCTCGACGACCGGCGTGAGCGTCGTCCAGGGCAAGAAGAACGCGGTGACGCTGTCGGCGTCGCCGGGCCGGATCGACCCGACGAACTCCGCCTGGAGCTCGAGCCGCAAGCCGCTGGTCGGCGAGTTCACCTACGGCAACGACCGGCTGTTCGTGATCGCGAACCACTTCAACTCCAAGGGCGGGGACTACCCGCTGTCGGCGGCGGTCCAGCCGCCGGTGCGGAGCAGCGAGACGCAGCGCACGCAGCAGGCCACCCTGGTGCACGACTTCGTCCAGGACCTCGCCACCAAGAGCGCCGGGAAGGCGAAGGTGATCGTGCTCGGCGACCTGAACGACTACCAGTTCAGCCCGGTGCTGCAGACACTGACCGGCAACGGCACGCTGCTGCGGAACCTGTGGGACACGCTGCCGGCGGACCAGCGTTACAGCTACGTCTTCGACGGCAACTCCCAAGTCCTGGACCACACGCTGGTCAGCCCGGCGATCCGGTACTTCCAGTACGGGGTCGTGCACATCAACGCGGAGTTCAGCGACCAGGCCTCCGACCACGACCCGCAGGTGATGCGGATCCTCAGCGGGTGCGAGGGCGACGACGTGCCGGTGCGGTGCCTGCCGTCGAACCCGGTGGTCGACGTTCCCTAGCCTGAGCGCGGCCGGGCGCTGGGGGACGCACCCTTCAGCGCTCGGCCGCCCCGAAACGCACCTCGCTGATCGCGGTGGTGTTCCGGGGGCCGGGGGCGACGGCGAGGATCTCCAGGGTCACCTCGTGGGTCGCTGTCGCCGGCACCCGCAGCGTCTGCACCGAGCGCTTCTTCGGGTCCGGGTCGAGGGTCTGCTCGACGACGGACCCGTCGCCGAAGGTCCATCGCACCTGGGTGATCCGGTTGTTCTCGGCGTACCGGTCGGTGCCGCTGGCGGGGTCCGTCTTCGCGTACCCGGGGACCAGGCCGACCTCGGCGACCTCGACGTCGTCGGGCAGCGCGAAGCGGAGCTTCTCCCCCACCGCGTCGCCGTCGCAGCGCCACGCCGTGGACGGATCGCCGTCGAGGGTGTTGGCAGCCCGGTAGCGGACCGGCTTGCCGGCGGAGTCGACCCCGGGCCGCGCGGTGCAGGACGCCGCCGCACCGGTCGCGTCCACCCGGCCGACCTTGCCGTCCCAGGCGCCGCCGGTGGACGTCGGGGACTTCTCGGTCGATCTCTGGGTCGATCTCTGGGCCGTCGGCGACGCGCTCGGGCCCGGCGGGTTCGGCTCGTCGTCACCGACGAGCTTGCCGATGCCGTAGGCGCCGAGGACCAGGAGGAGGGCCAGGGCGGCGAGCAGCGCCGGGACCAGCCAGCCGGGGCGGCCCGGGTCGTCGGCACGCACCGGCTCCGCCGCGAACTCCTCGGCGACCTCGTCGGCGACCGGGACCTCCGCGGACGCCGCGTGGGCGGGGGTGCGGTGCCGGCCGGTGGCCGGATCCGCGTGCACGACGTCCTCGGCCTCGAGGGCGCGACGGTACGCCTCGTTGTACGCGGCCAGGTACTCCTCCGGCAGCTCGGGCGGAGGGTTCTCCGGCGACTCGGGCCCGGACATGGCGGTGAGCCTACCCAAGCGGACGTACGGCGCGACGCGGTGTTCCGCAGGAAAGAACTACGCCCCCGTGCCAGCGGCACGGGGGCGCAGTCCAGCGAACTGGCAGGAGCTTAGATCGAGACCGCGACCTCGGCGACGACGCCCTTGGCGGCGGTCACCTTGCTGTCGACGGGCTCGGCCTGCGGCGCGAGGGTCCGCAGGGTCCACTCCCCGGGGCCGGCGAAGAACCGGAAGTGGCCGGTGGCCGAGGTCGGGACCTCGGCGGTGAACTCACCGGTCCTGTCGAGCAGCCGGACGTACGCCGTCGCCACCGGCTCGCCGGCCTTGGTCACCTGACCCTGGATGATGGCCTCCTTGGCGACGTCGATCCCGTCGAGGGACAGACCGCCCGCGGTCGCGCCGCACATCAGGCTTCACCCGCCTCGTCACCGAGGGCGACCGGGACGCCGACGAGCGAGCCGTACTCGGTCCAGGAACCGTCGTAGTTCTTGACGTTGTCCTGGCCCAGCAGCTCCTTGAGGACGAACCAGGTGTGGCTCGAGCGCTCGCCGATGCGGCAGTAGGCGATGGTGTCCTTGTTCCAGTCGACGCCGGCCTCGGTGTAGATCTCGCGCAGCTCGTCGTCGCTGCGGAAGGTGCCGTCGTCGTTGGCCGCCTTGCTCCACGGGACGCTGGCCGCGGTCGGGATGTGCCCGGCGCGCTGGGCCTGCTCCTGCGGGAGGTGGGCCGGGGCGAGCAGCCGGCCGGCGTACTCGTCGGGGCTGCGGACGTCGACCAGGTTCTGGGTGCCGATGGCGGCCACGACCTCGTCGCGGAACGCCCGGATCGAGCCGTCCTGCTCCTGCGCGGTGTAGCTGGTGGCGTCGAGCTTGACCGGCTCGTCGGTCAGCTCGCGGGCGTCGAGCTCCCACTTCTTGCGGCCGCCGTCGAGCAGCTTGACGTCCTGGTGGCCGTAGAGCTTGAAGTACCAGTAGGCGTAGGCGGCGAACCAGTTGTTGTTGCCGCCGTACAGGACGACGGTGTGGTCGTTGCTGACGCCCTTGTCGGAGAGGAGGGCCTCGAACTGCGCCTTGTTGACGAAGTCGCGACGGACCTGGTCCTGCAGGTCGGTGGTCCAGTCGAGCTTGATGGCTCCCCGGATGTGGCTGCGGTCGTAGGCGCTGGTGTCCTCGTCGACCTCGATCAGGACCACCGTCGGGTCGTCGAGGTGCTCGGCTACCCAGTCGGCGTTGACGAGAGCGGTTTCGCGGCTCATGGAGTGATTCGCTTTCTTCTGGTGGGAACTTCGGTGGGCGGTGCTCGGACGGTGCGCCGTCAGGCGGCGGAACCGGCCTTGGCGGGGGCGAGACGGCGTGCGAGCAGGTAGAGCTCGCACCCCAGGCAGAACCCGAAGACTGCGTTGAGAGTCGCAGCCACGAGTGCGAACCCGGTCGCGATCGCCCCCAGGAGCGTCGCGCCGGACAGGTAGCCGGTGAGGGCCAGGATCGTGAACCCCAGGCCGACGGCCTGGGCGAAGCGGGGCGGCTGCGGGTCCTCGAGGTGATCGGGAGCCGCCAGCCGCGGCCGGACCACGTTCTTGAACACGTACGCCGTCGGGGTGAACTGCACGCCGCGGAACGCGCCGATCGCGAAGAACACGGCCTGGACGCCCAGCAGGACGTTCGCGAGCGTGGACGGGGCGACCAGCAGGACGACGGTGAACAGCACCAGCGTGACGCTCGCGGTGAAGCGAGGGCCGCGCGGGTCGATCTGAGCGGGTGACGGACTCATGGGTGTTCTCCTGGGAACGTGCCTGACGGGAGGGGGAACAGGGACGCACAGCCGGGAACGATCACCGCGGCGGTCACGAGCTCAGGGAGACCCGGTGGGGTCGGTCCGGAAGAGGTCGGGGCGTCCGGTCAGGACATTCGACACAGGGACGAGCGCACGCGGCAGTGGTCCACCGCACGGCGCTTCGTCAACAGGGTCGAGAACATGGAAGGAAGCCTAGGGGGCTCGCCTCCGGGCACGGAAATGGCGGTACCAACATGTGGGACCGCTGTCCGATAGTTGAGACTCCAGGCGGGAAAGTCTCCGAATTCAGTGCCTCGCGGAGGCCGCGAGGATGGCCTCGAAACGGTCCGCGCAGCCCTCCAACGCGAACTCGCGCTCGGCCAGCGCCCGGGCCTGCTTGCCCAGCCGGGCCTGCTCCTCGTCGTCGGCCAGTACGTCGCGCACCCACGCGCCGGCAGCCGCGAGCGAGCCCTCCTGCGGCGGCAGCACGCAGCCGTCCACCCCGGCCACCAGCTGCGAGGCCAGGTTCTCGGCCGGCATCAGCCCCAGGATCGGACGGCCCGCGCACAGGTAGGACAGCGTCTTGGACGGCACCGAGAAGGCGCCCGCGCTCTGCTCCAGCAGCACGACCAGGACGTCCCCGGACCCGAGGACCTCCGAGAGCCGCTCGTAGGGCTGGAACGGCAGCAGCGTGAGCGGGACGCCGAGGCGCTCCGCCTCGGCGCGCAGCACCGGCTCGGCCGGGCCCTCGTTGACCACGACCAGGCGCACCGGGGTGCCCTCGTCCATCACCGCGCGGGCCACGCCGACCAGCAGCGCGGGGTTGTGCTTCAGGCCCAGCGTCCCCGAGTAGAGCAGCGTCTTCTCGTCGTCCAGCCCCTGCTCGCGCGACCAGGCGTTGGTCCGGTCGACCGGGAAGATCTCGTCGAGCGGCGCCCAGTTCGGGATCACCGTGGTCTTGTCCGCGGTTCCCCACTCCCGGTGCACGTCGACGAACGAGTCGGCGATCACCACCACCGCCGCCGCCCGCCGGGAGACCCAGCGCTCGGCGACGGTGAACACCGCGGCGACCAGGCGGAAGCCACGGCCGAGCTTGTCGCCCGCGAACGCCTTCACCGCGACCGCGTAGACGTCCTGGTGCCACAGCACCCACGGCTTGCGCAGCAGCATCATGCCGAGCGCGAAGACCACCAGCGTCGGGATCTGCGCGTTCGACAGCATCGCCACGTCGGCCCGGGTGCGGCGTACCTGACCGAGCAGCTGGATCCCGAGCCAGGCCTCGACCAGGACCCGCTTCACGAAGCGGTCCTTCTCGATCGGCGTGCTCGGACCCACCGGCTCGATCACCAGCGAGTCACCGGGCTCGGTCTCCAGACGGCCCTTCCCGGAGACCCAGGCCGGGCAGTAGGAGTGCGTCACCTGGTGGCCGCGCCGAGCCAGCTCGCGGCTCAGCTCGACCTGGAACGGGTGACCGGAGAAGTCGTGGACCAGCAGTCGCATCAGCCGAGCGAGCGCTTGACCTCGTCGTACACCCAGGCGTAGGTCTTCGCCAGACCGTCGGCCAGCGTGATCGACGGGGCCCAGTCGTAGATCTCCTTGATCAGGGTGTTGTCCGAGTTGCGGCCGCGGACGCCCTGCGGGGCGGAGAGGTCGTAGTCGCGCGTGCACTTGATGCCGGCGATGTCCTCGACGATGTCGACGAGCTGGTTGATCGAGACGAGCTCGTCCGACCCCAGGTTCACCGGGACGTTGCTGTCGCCCTTGAGGATCATCTGCGAGCCCTGGACGCAGTCGTCGATGTACATGAAGGACCGGGTCTGGTTGCCGTCGCCCCAGATGTCGATCGTGTGCTGACCGGTGATCGCGGCGGTGGCGATCTTGCGGCAGACCGCGGCCGGCGCCTTCTCGCGACCGCCGGTCCAGGTGCCGTTGGGGCCGTAGACGTTGTGGTAGCGCGCCACCCGCGTGGTCAGACCGAAGTCCTCCTCGAAGTGGCGGCACATCCGCTCGGTGAACAGCTTCTCCCAGCCGTAGCCGTCCTCCGGCTGCGCCGGGTAGGCGTCGGCCTCGATCAGGGCGGTCACGTTCGGGTCGGTCTGCTTGCCGGCGGCGTAGACGCAGGCGGAGGAGGAGAAGAAGAGCCGCTCGACGCCGTTGTCCCGGGCGCCCTCGAGCAGGTGCGTGCTGGTCAGCACGGTCAGCATGCAGAGCGCCTTGTTGTTCTCGATGAAGCCCATGCCGCCCATGTCGGCCGCGAGGAGGTAGACCTCCTTGGCGCCCTCGGTGGCCGCCATCGCGTTCTCGAGCTTGGAGAGGTCGGCGACGACGTTCTCGACGTCGTCGTGGACCTGGTACCACTCCTCGACGGGCTTCACGTCGACCGAACGAACGCTCAGCCCCTGGCTGCGCAGGTCGGCCACGAGGTGACCACCGATGAAACCGCCGCCACCAGCGACCAGAACGTCGACGTTGCTCACGGAACTTCCTCCTGAAGAATTTGGATGTCTCGACCCGAATCGCTCTATCCGATTCAAAGGGGGGCGCGAGCGTGATGACGCTCGAACACCCCCCGGTGAGGGAAGACGCTACCTGCCCGGATCGACCCTGTCCGACGGATGCTCAACTTGCGGTCGCGACGACCTCGGCGTAGACCGCCTCGACCGCGCGGATCCAGGCATCCTCGGTGTAGCGGTCCTCGAAGACCGCCCGGCAGCGGGCCCGCAGGCCGGCGAATTCGCGCTCGGCCCGGGCGATGTCCGCCGCGACCGAGCCCGAGGTCACGAACCCGGTGCCCTCGGAGGCCACCAACGACCCGACGATCGAGTGCGAGGACGCCACCACCGGCGTGCCCGAGGCGAGCGCCTCGAGGTAGACGGTCGGCAGGCCCTCGGGCCACACGCTCGGGAAGAACAGCCCCCGCGCCCGGCGCAGCAGGTCCCGGACCTCGGTGTTGTCGCGCTGGCCGAGCAGCTCCACGGTCGGCCCGGCGACCGCGCGGATCTCGTCCTCCAGCGGACCGCTGCCGACCACCAGCAGGCTCGCGCCCTCGGGCCAGTCCCGCACCAGAGGCAGGATCCCCTTCTCGTCGCTGAGCCGGCCGACGAAGAGCCAGTGGTCGCCCGTCGGGGCCGGGTCCGCCGGGCCGGAGGGGACGAAGTTCGGCACCGTCACCAGGCGCTCGGACGGGACCCCGAAGGCGGCGTACCGGGCGCGCATGTCGTCGTTCAGGGTGATCACGCGCGCCGCCGAGGCGAGCAGCGGGTCGTCGGCGAACCGGGTGCCCAGCGCGACCGGCACCGTCTGGACCTTGCTGTCCTTGTAGCAGGCGTGGGTGACCGCGGGCCGCGCGCTGCCCCCGTCCGGGCACAACGAGCAGGGCTGACCGTCGCGGTAGAGCGTGGCGCCCGGACAGACCGGCCGGTAGTTGTGCAGCGTGGTGACGATCCGCGGGCCGAAGGCCTTCGTCCAGGATCGCCCGAAGTTGGGGAACAGGTTGTGCACGTGGACCACGTCCGGGGCGAACGCGTCCAGCTCCGCGGCCGGGCTGTACCCGCGCCCGGAGGCGACCCGGAGGCCCGCGGCGAGCGGGTAGAGCCGGGACCGCTCCAGGTCGTCGGTACGCCGCGCGACCACGAGGACCTCGTGCCCGGCGCGGCGCAGCGCGTCGACCTGCAGGTCGACGACCACGTTCTCGCCGCTCGGCACCCGGCTGGAGTAGTAGCTGTGCACCACCGCGACGCGCAGCGGTGATCCGGGTTCGTCGGGCATGGCGCACACCCTAAGGCCAGCATCCTGGACCGTCCCGACTTCGCGCCTGCCGCCGCGGGCTACGCTTCGCAGATCATGAAGCGCGCATTCATCACCGGGATCACCGGCCAGGACGGCTCCTACCTCGCCGAGCTGCTCCTCGGGAAGGGCTACGAGGTCCACGGCCTCGTCCGCCGGTCCTCCAGCATGAACCGGTCCCGGATCGACCACCTGCACAGCAACGAGAACCTGCACCTGCACTACGGCGACCTCACCGACGGCGTCGGCCTGGTCAACCTGATCCACCGGATCCGTCCGGACGAGGTCTACAACCTCGGCGCGCAGAGCCACGTCAAGGTCTCCTTCGACATGCCGGACTACACGGCGTCGACCAACGCGATCGGCACGATGCGCCTGCTCGAGGCGATCCGCGCCGCCGGGCTGGAGTGCCGCTTCTACCAGGCCTCGACCTCGGAGATGTTCGGCGCGACCCCGCCGCCGCAGAACGAGGAGTCCAAGTTCCACCCGCGGTCGCCGTACGGCGCCTCGAAGCTGCAGGCGCACTGGGTGACCGTGAACTACCGCGAGGCCTACGGCCTGTTCGCGGTCAGCGGCATCCTGTTCAACCACGAGTCCCCCCGCCGAGGCGAGAACTTCGTGACCCGCAAGATCACCAAGGCGGTCGCCGCGATCGAGGCCGGCATCCAGGAGGGCGTCGAGCTCGGCAACCTGGACGCGATCCGCGACTGGGGCTACGCCGAGGAGTACGTCGAGGGCATGTGGCGGATGCTGCAGGCCGACGAGCCCGACGACTACGTCCTCGCCACCGGCCAGGGCCACACCGTGCGGGACTTCTGCGAGGCCGCGTTCGCGCACGCCGGCCTGAACTGGCAGGACCACGTGAAGTACAACGAGTCCTTCGAGCGCCCCTCCGAGGTGGACGCCCTCATCGGCGACGCCTCCAAGGCGACCGCGCGCCTCGGCTGGAAGGCCGCGACCAACGCCCTGGACCTGGCCGCGCTCATGGTCGACGCGGACCGCCAGGAGCTGGCGCGCTTCCTGAGGGACTGAGCCACCGCCGGTCGAGGAGAGCCCGCCGCCCCACCGCCGGTCGAGGAGAGCCCGCCGCCCCACCGCCGGTCGAGGAGAGCCCGCCGCCCCACCGCTGGTTGAGGAGGGCCCGCTAGGGCCCGTCTCGAAACCCCGCACGCGCACGCACGGCCGCATGCCCCCGGCTCGACAGACCCGGAAGATCGTCGTACCGGCCCTCCATCAGGGCTTCGCGCTTCCGGCGACTCCATCCCTGGACACGCTTCTCGAAGGAATAGGCCTCGGCCACCGAGTCGAAGTGCGCCGACCAGGCGAGCTCGACAGGGCGTCGCCTGCGCGTGTACTCCGCGCCGACCCCGGCCTGGCGCTGGGCGAGACGGAGATCCAGGTGCGTGGTACTGCCGACGTAGTAGGAGTCGTCGGAGCAACGGAGGATGTAGACGAAGGCCATCTCGGCATCGTCGGGCGCCGACCGCGTTCGAGGCTGATCACGATGGCGGCCCTGTGGACACGCGCGGCTTCAGCGGGCCTGTGGTTTCGAGACGGGCGCTGCGCGCCCTCCTCAACCAGCGGGGGGCGCTGCGCGCCCTCCTCAACCAGCGGGGCGCGGGTGGAGGTAGCTACTTCGTGCGCTTGAGCCAGAGGCTCGACGGCGGGTTCGGGTCCTGCTTCAGCGGGGTGTAGTCCGCGAACCGGTCGGTCAGGAACGCTTCGTCGTAGTGCCGGACCATCGGGGTCGACAGCAGCGTCTCGAAGGAGTCGTTGAAGGCGAGGAACGCCTGCACGACCATGGCCTCGTTCCAGTAGACCGGCCAGCGCTCGCCGAAGAGCCAGGTGTCCGCGGGGAACGGGCCGTTGAAGGGGAAGTGCACGTCGTGGATGTGCACGTAGACGCCCGGCTTGACCCGCGGCAGCGCCTCCATGAACAGGAACGCCACGTCGCTGTCGATCTTGAGCGCGTGCGTGGAGTCGATGAACAGGACGTCGCCGGCCTCCAGCTCCTCGAACTTCGACAGCGGCACGTCCTGGACGAAGCCCTCGACCAGCTCGAAACCCTCGATCGTGCGCAGGGCGTCGTACGGGTAGGGCTCGATGCAGGTGATCTGCAGGGGCGAGCCCTCGGCGGCGTTCTTCGCGGCGGCCAGGCTGGTGTAGTACGTCGAGAGGCCGGACCCGATCTCCAGGTACCGGGCCGGCTTGTGCTCGCGGAGCATGTAGTAGAGCGTCCGGGCGTCGAACTGCGGGTAGCCCGGGCCGAATCCCTTGCGGGTGTTGGCCAGGTAGTCCCCGGTGCCGCTGGAGAACTCCTGCTCCCAGGTGTCGGCCAGCGAGCCGAGGTTCTTCTCCAGGACGGTCAGGTCGATGTCGACGCCGGGCAGCTCGCTCGGAACGTCCCAGCGGGCCCGGGTCTTCTCGATCTCCGAGAGCACCGGCAGCACCGAGTAGTAGTCGGCCTTCTTGACGATGTTGTAGCCGAACAGACCGAAGAACCACTGCGCTCCGCGGATCCGGCCGCGCCGGACGTTGAACACGACCCGGTCGAGGAACGAGACCAGGAACGCCGGGAGGAAGCGGGCAGCCTTCTGCTTCGGGCTGGACGGAGCGGGCTGCGAATCGGTCGACATGGGCGGGATCCTACGGCGTAGCGGTGCCCGCGCTCAGCGGTTCCGGGCACACCGCTCTCCGACGCTGGTTAACCTGACCACCGACGCCGCACCCGCCACCGCAGGAGAACCCCACCCGTGCCCGACAACGCGCCCGCCTCGCTCCGCATCCTGATCAAGGGCAACTCCCTGGTCACCGCGATGTCGGAGTGGAACCAGACCCGGGAGCACTGGACCTTCCCGCGCGTCCTCGAGGAGACCCTCGCCGACCGCGGCCACCGGGTCGAGGTCGTGAACCGGTCGTTCGCCGGCGGCGTCGCCACCGCGCTCTTCCAGGACTGGGAGCGGGACGTGCACGTCTGGCGGCCCGACGTGATCATCACGACCTACGGCGAGTACGAGTGCATGCACGGCATCCTGCCGCGCTGGCTGGAGCGGCACGCCAACAACCTCAACAAGCGACCCGGCCCCGTCCGCGGCTTCTACCGCAAGCACCTGATCGGGCCGTTCTGGCAGTTCCTCGCCAAGGTGCAGCAGAAGGTCGACCGGGGGCTGCGCGACCGCCTGTTCGACAAGCGCGCCGACACGGTCGCCGGTCAGCTCGAGGAGTTCGTGCACCGCAGCCGCAAGGTCGGCAAGCCGCTGGTGCTCCAGTTCGAGCTGCTCCCGCCCGGGCCGCGCGGCAACCTGTGGTTCCCCGGGATGGCCTCGCGCCTGCTCAAGATGAACGCGGCGTTCCGGGCGATGGTGACCCGCCTCGACGACCCCGAGGTCCGGATCTTCCCGGTCTCCACGTACGCCGCCCAGGTCGACGCCCCGGACGGCAACCCGGTGCCGGACGGGTTCCACTACATCCCGGCGCTGCACGAGCTGATCGGGCGCGCGCTGGCCGACGAGATCGCGGCCTGGTCGGCCACCCCGGTCGCCCCGGTGGTCGCCCCGGTCGCCGCGGACGCCGCGTCGTGACCGCCAACGGACTCCGCGTCGCGCTGCTCGCCCAGGGCTGGACCGGCTTCAACGACGCCAGCCTGCGCGAGCTCGCCGGCCGCGGCGCCGAGATCCTGGTCAGCCGGCCGGCCGCGGACAACCCGAACGTCGAATTCAACGTCCGGATCGACGAGTTCGGCACCGACGTGTCCTGGTCGCGTCACCCCAGCGGCGCGGAGATCACCGCGATGCTGGACGACTTCGAGCCCGACGTCGTGCTGATGCACTCCTGGCACTACCGCCCCTACCGCGAGGGCCTCCAGGCGCAGCAGCCGGGGACGCTGCGGGTGCTCTGGATGGACAACATCTGGCGCAACACGCCCAAGCAGTGGCTCGGCCGGGTGGTCGGCCGGTACTGGGTGCGCAGGATCTTCGACGCCGTGATGGTGCCGAGCGACCGCACCGAGTTCTTCGCGCGCCGGCTCGGCTTCGCCCCGCACGACGTCATCCGCGGCTCGCTCTGCGCGGACACCAAGCTGTTCGGCAGCGACCCGCGCACGGCGACCGAGATCGGCGGCAGGCGGGCGTTCCTGTCCGTGCTCCGGCTGGTGCACCACAAGGGCGCCGACGTGCTCGCCGACGCCTACCGCCGCTACCGCGACACCACCGAGGACCCGTGGGACCTGCACGTGGTCGGGCGCGGCGAGATGGCCGGGCACTTCGAGGACCTGCCGGGCGTCGTACGGCACGAGTTCCTGCAGCCGGCCGAGGTGGCCGACCTGATGCGGGAGACGTCCTGCTACCTCAACCCCTCGCGCGAGGACCCGTACGCCGTGGTGCTGCACGAGGCGGCGCTGTGCGGACTTCCGATCATCACCAGCGAGTTCGTGGGCGCCGCGCCGACGATGGTCTCGGACGGCTCGAACGGCTGGGTCACCACCGCCGGGCGCGCCGACCTGCTCGCCGACGCCATGCGCCGGATGAGCGCGCTGCCGGCCGACCGGCTCGCCGAGATGTCCGACGTCAGCCGCAGCCTCGGCCGCCGGCTGGACACGCCGCGCTGGGCGCGGAACATGGAGGAGGAGCTGACCCGCCGGCTGGCGGAGAAGCGCGCCTCGCTCAGCGGCTGACCGCCTCCGGGCGGAAGAAGACGCCGTCCATCTGCAGGATGGCGCCGTCGGGAGCCGCCCAGCCCTGCTCCATCCCGACCAGGCGGAAGCCCTCGCCGTACGCCCAGCTGATCATCTCGTCGATCAGCCCGCCGCCGTCGTAGAGCGGGACCAGCGAGAGCTCGAGCTGCAGGCCGGCGATGCGGGGCAGGCTCTTCGCCGCACCGCGCAGCACCTGGCGCTCGAAGCCCTGGGTGTCGATCTTGAGGTAGACGCCACGGGCACCCGCGGTGATCTCGTCGAAGTGGTCGTCGAGACGCTCGACCCGGATCGTCTCCGAGCCGGTGTAGGTGACCTGCGGCGCGGCGCCGAGGTGCCCCTCGCCCATCGGCAGCAGCGAGCTGCTGTCGCTGTTGGAGGCGATGTTGATCTGCGCCTCGCCGGACTCCTCGCCGAGCGCGACGTTGCGCGCCTCCCAGCGCGGGTCGCCCGCGATGTCGGCGCTCAGCCGCTGGTACGCCGCCGAGAGCGGCTCGAAGGAGACGATCCGGCCGGTGTACCCGAACCCGCGGATCAGCCGGCCGTACCCGCCGTCGGCCGCACCCACGTCGAGGACCAGGTCGACCCCGTGACCCTCGAACATGCGCTGCCGGCGGGTCCCCGAGTGGCGGCGGATCTCGAAGCCCCGGTCGGCGAGGAGCTGCATGGCGCGGTTACGCAGGACGGACACGGATTCTCCTTTGCGCCGGCCATCCGGACCGGCGGGGACCAGTGTGCCTGCTCGCGGAGGCGGCTGCAGCGAACTGCCACGATTCAGGCGTCGGCCCCGAGTACCTGGAGCACGGTCGCCCGGGTGGGGACACCCGAGGCCCGTCCGATCTCGCGGCCGTGCTCGTCGAGGATCAGCGTCGTCGGCGTGCGCAGGATGCCGAGCCGGCGGACCACGTCCAGGTGGTGCTCGGCGTCGATGTCGAGGTGCGTGACGCCGGGGACCGAGCCGGCGACGTCCTCCAGGACCCGCCGGGTGGTGCGGCACGGGGCGCAGAACGCCGAGGAGAACTGGAGCAGCGTGTACTCGCTGCCGGCCTGCGCCTCCCACGGTGTCCCGGCCAGGACCGAGTCCGCGCGCTCGGCGGCCGGCGGCTGCTCGCCGTCCGCGCCCCGGACCCGGTGGGTCCCGCGGAACCGTCCGTCGGTGAGCGCACGGTAGGCGCCGAAGCAGAGCGACGCCGCGAGCGCGATCAGCAGGACCCAGGTTCCGGTGTTCACGACGACCTCAACAACAGCGGGCTCCATACATTCCACCCGGTCAGCCGCCCGCGAACGGGGGCAGGAACTCGACGGATTCACCCGGTTCGACCAGCACAGCGGCCGGGTCGGCGCTCGCGACCGGGCGGTCGGCGACCAGCACCGAGCAGGTCCCGAGCACCGCGGCGAACCGCTCCGAGGAGGCGTGCAGCGCCCGGGCGCGGGTGGTCAGGTCGGCCAGCGTGACCGCGCCGGCGACCTCCAGCCGGTCCTCCGCGACGCCCGCCGCGGCGCGCAGCGAGGCCCAGTAGCGGAGCGTGACGTGTCCGCTCTCTGAGTCAACCTGCCTCGGCCGGGGCTCCATGTTCGATATCCTTCCGCATCGAAGAAGACCGGGCACCGCCCGTGTCGGAGGGAGGGGCCGATGAGCACCCTGCTGCTGCTGACGAGCACGATGCAGCCCTCGGCCGAGGTGCTGCCCGGACTCGCCCTTCTCCCCCACCAGGTGAAGATCCTGCCCGCCGAGGGCAGCGCCCTGCTGGAGGCCCCGGCCTCGGACCTGGTCCTCATCGACGGCCGCCGGGACCTGGCCCAGGCCCGCGACCTGTGCCGGCTGATCCGCACCACCGGCTCCGACCAGCCGGTCCTGCTCATCGTCACCGAGGGCGGCCTGGCCGTCGTCGCCGCCGACTGGGGCATGGACGACGTGCTGCTGGAGTCGGTCGGCCCCGCCGAGATCGACGCCCGGATCCGGATCGCCCTCGGCCGACTCGACGCCGCCAAGGACCCCAACGATCCCGAGGCGCACATCATCCGCGGCGGCGAGGTCGTCGTCGACGAGGCGACGTACACCGCGAAGCTCGGCGGCCGCACGCTCGACCTGACCTTCAAGGAGTTCGAGCTCCTCAAGTACCTGGTCCAGCACCCGGGCCGCGTCTTCACCCGCGAGCAGCTGCTGCAGGAGGTCTGGGGGTACGACTACTTCGGCGGCACCCGTACCGTGGACGTGCACGTACGCCGCCTGCGCGCGAAGCTCGGCCCCGAGAACGAGTCCCTGATCGGCACCGTCCGCAACGTGGGCTATAGATTCGTGCTGCCCCCGAAGGAAAAGAACCGCGACCGCGAGGACGTGCCAGCGAATTGAGGCTGCGACAGTGAGCTTGGTGACCCGGATCGACCCTGCTGACTTCGACTCCGCCAGCGGCACGGGCCCCGCCGCCGAGGTCCGCCGGATCGCCGAGGCCTGCGACGTGGCCGACGGCGTCATCACCCTCAACGAGCAGGCCTGCCTGCAGCTGAAGTACCGCGGCCTGCGCGACGCAGCGCTCTGGATCGGCGACGAGGGCTTCGCTCTGCTGCACGGCCAGATCCTCGACGTCGCGGTGCACCCGATGGCCCGCAACCGCGGCACCGGCACCGCGCTGGCGCGCGCCGCCCTCGCCGAGGCCGCGACGACGGTGGGCAAGATCGAGGCCTGGTCGCACGGCGACCACCCCTCGGCCGGCCGGATCGCCTCCCGTCTCGGCATCCACAAGGAGCGCGAGCTGCGGATCATGGCTCGCCCCACCTCGGAGCCGGTGGTCGCGATCGACCCGCCCCCGGGCGTGCGGATCCGCACCTTCACCCCGGCCGACGAGGCCGCCCTGCTCGAGGTCAACGCGGCCGCGTTCTCGCACCACCCGGAGCAGGGGCACATGACGCACGAGGACTTCGCCGAGCGCGCCGGGGAGGCCTGGTTCGACCCCGAGGGCCTGTTCCTGGCGGTGCCGGAGGACGAGGACCCGTCCGAGCCCGAGCTGCTCGGCTTCCACTGGACCAAGGTCCACCGCGACGAGAACCCGCCCTACGGCGAGGTCTACGTGGTCGCGACCAACCCGAAGGCGGTCGGCCGCGGCCTGGGCAGCGTGCTCACCAACGCCGGCCTGGCGTACCTCGCGACCCAGGGCGTCGGCGAGGTGATCCTCTACGTCGACGGCGACAACGCGCCGGCGATCGCGGTCTACGACCGGCAGGGCTTCACCACGGTCCGCACCGAGGTGCAGTACCGCGGCACGGTGGACCCGAGCCGGCTGGAGGCCTAGGCCCCGACCGCCAGCGCGGCCCGGACCCGGTCCGCGATCTCCTCGGCGTTGGACCGCGCCTCGCGGCCGGCGCCGACGATGTTGAAGAACCCGTGGATCATCGCCGGGTAGCGCTTCGCCTCGACCTGTACGCCGTGCTCGGCCAGCAGGGCGGCGTACCGCTCGCCCTCGTCGCGCAGCGGGTCGAAGCCGGCGGTCACGACCAGTGCCGGCGCCAGGCCTGCGGGCAGCTCGGTGCGCAGCGCCAGCGAGGCGAGCGGATCGGCAGGGTCGGTCCCCTCGGGCAGGTACCAGTCGGTGAGCTGGTCCATGCCGGTGCGGCTCAGGTAGAAGCCGCCGCCGTCGAACAGCTCGCGGCTGCGGCTCCGGGTCACGAAGTCGGCCACCGGGTAGACGAGCAGCTGGAACGCCAACGGCAGACCGGCCTCGGCCGCCTTGATCGCCGTGGTGGCCGCGAGGTTCCCGCCCGCCGAGTCGCCGCCGACCGCGAGCCGGGTCGGGTCGGCGTTGACCGCCTCGGCGTTCTCCACCAGCCACCGGTAGGCCGCGAAGCAGTCCTCCACCGGGCCCGGGAACGGGTTCTCCGGCGCCAGCCCGTAGTCCACCGCCAGGACCTGGATGCCGGCCCGTTCGGCGAGCACCCGGCAGGCGGCGTCGTGGCTCTCCAGGTCGCCGAGCGCGAACCCGCCGCCGTGGACGAACATCAGCGTCGGCACCGCGTCGTCGCGCAGCCGTGCGGCCGGCTGGTAGAGCCGGGCGGCGAGCGGCCCGGTCGCACCGTCGACGATCAGGTCGCGGACCGCGCCGATCGGCTGCCGGCCGGCGACCATCGGTGCCTGCACGTCGACCACGGCCCGTGACTCCGCCAGCGGCAGCTCGCCGAGGCAGGGCTGCCGGGTGAGCCGCTGCAGGGTCAGCAGCATCTGCGTCTCGGCGGCCAGCGTCTGACCGTCGAGGACGACGGGCTTGCGCAGCAGCGTCCGCTGGACCTTCTCGGGCAGGCCCATGGCGGCGCGCAGGACGACGGTCTCGACGGTGGTCTTCAGCGACGGCATGGGCGAAAACTACTTCACCCGACGTTCACCTGATGGTGCGAGACTGATTTTCATGACCACCGACACCTTCGCGTCCGACCCGGATCAGGGTCCGCTCGAGTCGAGCCTGAGGGTGGTGGCCCCCTTCGACGTCGACCCGCCGTACGAGCCGGTCGCCGACGACCTGGAGGAGCAGTTCCCGGACCGCTTCCTGGACCGCGAGCTCTCCTGGCTGCGGTTCAACCAGCGGGTCCTCGAGCTCGCCGAGAACCCGGAGCTCCCGCTGCTGGAGCGGGCCCGGTTCCTGGCCATCTTCACCAGCAACCTCGACGAGTTCTTCATGGTCCGCGTGGCCGGCCTGAAGCGCCGCATCGTCGCCGGCGTCGCGGTCCGGGCGGCCTCCGGGCTGATGCCGAAGGAGGTGCTGGCCCAGATCTGGTCGGAGAGCGCGGTGCTCATGCAGCGGCAGGCCCAGGTCTTCCGCGAGCAGATCATCCCGGCGCTCGCCGACGAGGGCATCGAGCTGGTCCGCTGGGACGACCTGGACCGCGAGGAGCAGCGGGTCTGCAAGCGGATCTTCAAGGAGCGGGTCTTCCCGGTGCTGACGCCGCTCGCCGTCGACCCCGCGCACCCCTTCCCGTACATCTCCGGGCTCTCGCTCAACCTCGCCGTGCTGGTCGCGAACCCGAAGACCGGCAAGGAGCACTTCGCCCGCGTCAAGGTGCCGCAGATCTTCAACCGGTTCATCCCGCTCGGCAACCAGCGGTTCGTCCCCCTCGAGGACGTCATCGCCGAGCACCTCAAGCGCCTCTTCCCGGGCATGGAGGTGCGCGCGGTGCACACCTTCCGGGTCACCCGCAACGAGGACCTGGAGGTCGAGGAGGACGACGCCGAGAACCTGCTCCAGGCGCTCGAGAAGGAGCTGCTGCGCCGCCGGTTCGGCCCGCCGGTCCGGCTGGAGGTCGAGGAGAGCATCGACGAGCACGTGCTCGACCTGCTCGTCTCCGAGCTCGACATCAGCAACGAGGAGGTCGTCCGCCTTCCCGGTCCGCTGGACCTGCGCGGCCTGCACGACATCGCCGACCTCGACCGCCAGGACCTGAAGTACGAGGCGTTCCTGCCGGCGACCCACCGGCTGCTCGCCCCGGTCGAGTCCGCCTCGCCGGTCGACGTGTTCAAGGCGGTCTCGCGCAGCGACGTGCTGCTGCACCACCCCTACGACTCGTTCAGCACCTCCGTGCAGCGGTTCATCGAGCAGGCCGCGGCCGACCCGCACGTGCTGGCGATCAAGCAGACCCTGTACCGGACCTCCGGCGACTCCCCGATCATCGATGCCCTCGTGGACGCGGCCGAGGCGGGCAAGCAGGTGCTGGTGATCGTCGAGATCAAGGCCCGCTTCGACGAGCAGGCGAACATCCGCTGGGCCCGCAAGCTCGAGCAGGCCGGCTGCCACGTGGTCTACGGACTGGTCGGCCTGAAGACCCACTGCAAGCTCGCGATGGCGGTCCGCGAAGAGGCCGACGGGATCAAGCGCTACACCCACATCGGCACCGGCAACTACAACCCGAAGACCGCCCGGATGTACGAGGACTTCGGCCTGCTCACCACCAACGAGGCGATCGGCGAGGACGTCGCCCACCTGTTCAACAACCTCAGCGGCTGGTCGCGCAACGCGTCCTACGAGCAGCTGATGGTGGCGCCGGACTCGGTCCGCGCGGGACTGATCGGCCGGATCCGCGCCGAGGTGGCGAACCACCGGGCCGGCCTCCCGGCCCGGATCCGGATCAAGGCGAACTCGATCGTCGACGAGGCCCTCATCGACGAGCTGTACCACGCCTCGCGGGCCGAAGTCCCGATCGAGCTGCTGGTCCGCGGCATCTGCGCGGTCCGGCCGGGTGTCCCGGGGCTGAGCGAGACGATCCGGGTCCGCTCGATCCTGGGGCGCTTCCTGGAGCACAGCCGGATCTTCTGGTTCGAGAACGGCGGCAGCCCGGAGGCCTACATCGGCTCGGCCGACATGATGCACCGCAACCTCGACCGCCGCGTCGAGGTCCTCGTCAAGCTGCCCGAGCCGGAGCTGGTCGCTCAGGTGGGCGGGGTCCTCGACCGCGCGTTCGACGAGCACACCGCCGCCTGGCACCTCGGGGCCGACGGCTCCTGGACGGCGAACGCCTCCCCGGACGGCGAGCCGCTGGTGAACCTGCAGGACTACCTGGTCAGCCGGCAGCGCCGGCGCAACCGGTAGCCGACTCGATCAGCAGGTCGCGAACAGGACCGGGCCGCTGTCCAGCGCGGACAGCACGAAGCCGGTCTTCTTCCGCGGCTCGAAGACCAGCCTCACCGCAGCGCCGTCGGTCGACGCGTCGGTCAGCTTGAGCTCGTCGCCGAAGGAGCCACCGCGGCCGAGGGCGTCGCCGACGGCGAGCTTCGCTCGTGCCTCGAGGTTCTCCTTCGCCTGGCCGCTGCTCTCGTAGAGCTGCACGACCTCCAGCTGCCGGTCCGGGGTGAGCGCCATCAGCATCCCGGTCATCGGGGTGACCTTGCCGGCCTTGTCGATGAGCGTCTGCGCGGCGTCCTGGCTGTCCTGGTCGGCCTGGGACATCGCCAGGTCGGTGCAGACGAAGTCGCGCGGCCAGACCATCGCCGCGACCGGGTCGTCCGTCTTGCCGACCAGCTCGCGCACGCTGTCGAGGTCGCCGAGCGAGGGCTTGTCGCCGCGCGCCACGGCTGCCGCCACGGCGGCGTACTCGGCGGTGTCGCTGGTGACGACCAGGTGCTCGTCGGCGAGCACGGCGACGTACTGGAGCTCCGGGGTGATCGTCGGGTCGATCGACGCGACCAGGTCGGTGCCGCCCTCCCAGACCCCGTCGTCCTGCTTCGGCTCCTGGAAGCCGAGCTCGGCCAGGTGGTCGGTGACCTTCTCGAAGTCGAACCCGTCCGGCATCCGCGCCACCATCGTCGCGCCCGCGGCGGCCTGCCCGTAGGCCTCCCACTGCATCGTCAGCGGGGAGAAGCCGAAGTTCTCCTGCAGGGCCGCGGTCGACTCGTCCACGCTGGAGACGGCCGACAGGTCCGTGTCGTACCCGCGCGAAGCGAGCTTCTCGACGGCCGCGGCGCCGGTGCCCTTCACCCCGAGCTGCGCCCGGACGCCGGCCCAGTCGGTGTAGGAGAGCCGCTGGGTGCTGCGCGGGACCACGTCGACCGCGTCCCGCAGCTCGCTGCGGTGGCCGCGCTTCCACAGCACCGCCCCGCCACCGACGACGAGGACGCCCAGCACCAGCGCCATGACGATCGTCACGGCCGACGCGCGGCGGCGTTCACCCATCGTTGCTTCCCCCCTGCTCGGTTCCCGGTGAGACTAGCGGCATGGCCCCCACGGACTCGCCGGCCGACCCGGCTCCCGGATCCGACATCGTCGCCGCGGGCGCGGTCGTGCTGAGACGACGGAACGGCGGCGAGGTGCTCCTGGTGCACCGGCCGAAGTACGACGACTGGGCCTGGCCCAAGGGAAAGCGCGACCCCGGGGAGCACGTCGCGGCCGCGGCCGTGCGCGAGGTGCTGGAGGAGACCGGCGTGGAGATCCGCCTCGGCCGGCCGCTCCCGCCGCAGCTCTACACGGTCGCCAGCGGCCGGACCAAGATCGTGCACTACTGGACGGGCCACCCGGTCGGGAGCAAGCGCGTCTCCTGGTACGCCGCCAACGACGAGATCGACCAGGTCGGCTGGTTCGGCCTGGAGAAGGCCCGCCGGTTGCTCACCTACACCGACGACATCGACCTGCTGGACCGGGTGGCGCGGCATCCGCGCAGGACCCGGGCGCTCGTCGTCGTCCGGCACGCCCGCGCCCGGAAGCGGGCGAGCTGGGCCGGACCGGACAGCGAGCGCGGGCTCACCGCGGTCGGGCAGGTCCAGGCGCGCAGCCTGGCCCCGGTGCTGTCGGCGTACGGGGTGTCGCGGGTGATGACCTCGGACTCCACGCGGTGCCTGCGGACGGTGGCGCCGTACGCCGCCGACCACGTGCTGCCGATCGAAGCGGTCCCTGGCCTGAACGAGGAGGAGGCCTCGCCGCTGTCGGTCCGGCAGGCCGTCCAGGAGCTCATCGCGTCGAAGGAGAACGCGGTGCTCTGCACGCACCGGCCGGTGCTGCCCGAGGTGTTCGCCGAGCTCGGCATCGAGGAGGAGCCGCTGGCGCAGGGCGAGCTGGTGGTCTGCCACCACCGGCAGGGCCGGGTCGTCGCGACGGAGCGCCACCTGGTCCGCTGAGGACCGGAACCGGCGGTCCCGACGTGATCCGGGTCTCGCTCCCGCGTGAGCACCGCGCAATGGCGGTTTCCCGTTCACCCGCCGTTCACCTGCGGCGGGCGGTCGTGTCACTTCGGATTCCTACCTTCTCGGTGTCCAGTCGTTTAACAACAGGAGATCGAAGTGAACCGGACCGTCCTGCGCCGCGTTGCAGCTCCCAGCATCGCCGCACTCGCTCTCGGCCTCGCCGTGTCGGCATGCGGTGCCGGCAACGAGACCGGAGGCTCCACCAGCTCCGACCTGTCCGGCACCCTGAAGGGCGCCGGCTCCTCCGCCCAGGAGTCCGCCATGGACGCCTGGCGCGCCGGGTTCCAGACCGACAACCCCGACGTCACCGTGAACTACGACCCGGCCGGCTCCGGCGCGGGTGTCGAGCAGTTCAACGCCGGCGCCATCGACTACGCCGGCTCCGACTCGGCCCTCGACCCGGAGAAGGGTGAGGACGCGGCCGCCAAGGAGCGCTGCGGTGCCGACGCGCTGCAGGTCCCGAACTACATCAGCCCGATCGCGCTCGTCTACAACCTGGACGGCGTCGACAAGCTGCAGCTGTCCGCCAAGACCGTCGCGGGCATCTTCGACGGCACGATCAAGAAGTGGAACGACCCGGCCATCGCCGCCGAGAACGCCGGCGTGACCCTGCCGGCCGACGCGATCGCTCCGGTGCACCGCTCCGACGAGTCGGGCACGACCAAGAACTTCACCGACTACCTGGAGAAGGCGTCCGACGGCGCCTGGAAGTTCCCGGCCGACAAGGTGTGGCCGATCAAGTCCGGTGAGGCCGCCAACGGCACCTCCGGCGTGATCGCCGCCGTCAAGGCAGGCAAGGGCAGCATCGGCTACGCCGACGAGAGCCAGGCCGGCGACCTGTCGCAGGCCTCGATCAAGGTCGGCGACGCGTACGTCGCCCCGTCCGCCGAGGGTGCCGCGAAGGCGCTCGAGGCCTCGCCGATCGACGACAGCCGCCCCGAGGGCAGCCTCGTGATCAAGGTCGACCGGGCCACCACCGAGGCCGGCGCCTACCCGCTGATGCTCACCTCCTACGTGTTCGCGTGCCCGACCTACGACAAGGCCAAGGCCGACCTCGTCAAGGGCTTCCTGAGCTACGTCGTGAGCACCAAGGGCCAGGAGGAGGCGGCCAAGAACGCCGGCTCCGCGCCGCTGCCCGCCTCGCTCCAGGAGAAGGCCGCCGCGATCATCGACACGATCTCGGCCAAGTGACCCGCGAGGACAATCAACTCCCGTGAGCACCATGACGACGGAGACCGGATCGCCCAAGCGACGCTTGGGCGATCTGGTCTTCGCCAACCTCACCCGCATCGCCGGCGCGACCATCCTTGTCGCCCTGGCGGGCGTCGCCATCTTCCTGACCGTCGAGGGGATCCCCGGCCTGACCGCCGGGCCCGCCGACCTCAAGGGGCACGACAACTTCCTGGCCTACGTGTGGCCGCTCGTCTTCGGCACCCTGCTCGCCGCCGTGATCGCGCTGGTGATCGCGGTGCCGCTGGCGCTGGCCGTCGCCCTGGCCGTCTCGCACTTCGCCCCGCGCCGGGTCGCGACGGCGGTCGGCTACCTCGTCGACCTCCTGGCCGCGGTCCCGTCGGTCGTCTACGGCCTCTGGGGCATCGGCTTCCTGGGCCCGCGCCTGGTGCCGACGTACGACTGGCTCGACCAGCACCTCGGCTTCATCCCGTTCTTCGCCGGCCCGGCCTCGCCGACCGGCCGCACCATCCTCACCGCCGGCATCGTGCTGGCGATCATGGTGCTCCCGATCATCACCGCGATCACCCGCGAGATCTTCACCCAGACCCCCCGGCTCAACGAGGAGGCCGCGCTCGCGCTCGGCGCCACCCGCTGGGAGATGGTCCGGCTGGCCGTGCTGCCGTACGGCCGCTCGGGCATCGTCTCGGCCTCGATGCTGGGTCTCGGCCGGGCGCTCGGCGAGACGATGGCCGTCGCCATGGTGCTCTCCGCCAGCGGCGTGGTCACCTTCAACCTGATCTCCTCGACGAACCCGTCGACCATCGCGGCGAACATCGCCCTCACCTTCGCCGATGCCACCGGCCTCCAGCGGAACGCGCTGATCGCCACCGGCCTGGTCCTGTTCGTGATCACGTTCGCGGTGAACTTCGCCGCCCGCGCGATCGTCGCCCGCTACGAGCCGGGGAGGAAGTGATGACGACCCTGCAGACCGCACCCGAGACCGAGCACCGCCTGCGCGGCGCCCAGCTCCCCCGCTACGCCACCCTGGTCGCCGTCGCCGTCGCGGTCGCCGCCGGCGCGCTGGTCGGCCTGACCCTCGGCTGGGGACCGGCCGGCATCGTGATCGTCTCGACGGTGTTCTTCCTCGTCGGCCTGACGGTGTGGTCGCGCCTGGTCGAGAACGCCCGCCGGGCCACCGACCGGCTGGTCACCTCGCTCGTCTGGGTCGCGCTCGGCATCGCCTTCATCCCGCTGGTCTCCCTGCTCTGGCAGGTCATCTCGCACGGTCTCCCGCAGATCAACGTGAAGTTCATGACCTGGACCATGCGCAACGTCATCGGCGAGCCGGGCGGCATCTACCACGCCATCATCGGCACCCTGATCATCACGCTCTGCGCGACCGTCATCTCCGTCCCGGTCGGCCTGCTGTCCGGCATCTACCTGGTCGAGTACGGCGGCACCTCCCGCCTCGCCGGCTGGATCCGGTTCCTCGTCGACGTGATGACCGGGATCCCCTCGATCGTGGCCGGCCTCTTCGCCTACGCGCTGTTCTCGATCCTCATCGGACCGGGTACCCAGCTCGGTATCGGCGGCGGCGTGGCACTCTCGTTGTTGATGATCCCGATCGTGGTCCGCTCCACCGAGGAGATGCTCAAGCTGGTCCCCCACGACCTGCGCGAGGCGTCGTACGCCCTGGGCGTGCCGAAGTGGAAGACCGTCCTCAAGGTGGTCCTGCCGACCGCCATGGCCGGCATCATCACGGGCATCACCCTGGCCATCGCCCGGGTCATCGGCGAGACCGCCCCGCTGCTCATCATCTGCGGCAGCACCGACTCGCTGAACTACAACCCCTTCCACGGGCAGATGGCGAGCCTGCCGGTCTTCATCTACTCCAGCTACACCCAGCCCGGCAGCAAC
The DNA here is from genome assembly GCF_052114005.1 of Marmoricola sp. RAF53. Classification (NCBI taxonomy): domain Bacteria; kingdom Bacillati; phylum Actinomycetota; class Actinomycetes; order Propionibacteriales; family Nocardioidaceae; genus Marmoricola; species Marmoricola sp. RAF53. The sequence goes on from NZ_JBFRDX010000003.1 coordinate 207,776, forward strand.
CCCGAGATCCTCCAGAACATGGCCTGGGGTGCTGCACTGGTGCTGATCGTCATCGTGATGGCGCTCAACCTGATCGCCCGGATCGCGGGCCGCGTCTTCGCCCCGAAGTCCGGACACTGAAAGACCAAGGAACACACATGGCCAAGAGCATCGACGTCTCTGACCTCAACATCTACTACGGCGACTTCCTCGCGGTCGAGGGCGTCTCCATGACCATCACCGCGCGGTCGGTGACGGCGCTGATCGGCCCCAGCGGCTGCGGCAAGTCCACGTTCCTGCGCACCCTCAACCGGATGCACGAGGTGATCCCCGGGGCCCACGTGGAGGGCAAGGTCCTCGTGGACGGGCAGTCGCTGTACGACCCGAACGTGGACCCGGTGGAGGTGCGCCGGATGGTCGGCATGGTCTTCCAGCGCCCGAACCCGTTCCCCACGATGTCCATCTACGAGAACGTGCTCGCCGGACTGCGGCTGAACAACAAGCGGCTCTCCAGGTCCGACGCCGACGCCGTGGTGGAGCGCTCGCTGCAGGGCGCGAACCTCTGGAACGAGGTCAAGGACCGGCTCAACAAGCCCGGCATGGGCCTCTCCGGCGGCCAGCAGCAGCGACTCTGCATCGCCCGCGCCATCGCCGTGGAGCCGCAGGTGCTGCTCATGGACGAGCCGTGCTCCGCCCTCGACCCGATCTCGACCTCCGCCATCGAGGACCTGATCCACGAGCTCAAGGAGCAGTACACGATCGTCATCGTGACCCACAACATGCAGCAGGCCGCCCGGGTCTCCGAGGACACCGCCTTCTTCAACCTGGCCGGCGCCGGCAAGCCCGGCCGTCTCATCGAGATGAACCCCACCAAGAAGATCTTCAGCGTCCCGGACGAGGAGGCCACCGAGGCCTACATCTCCGGCCGCTTCGGCTGAGCCGGCCTGCCTCCTCAGGCACCTCGGCAGACAGGGACCGGAGGAAGCCGCCAGGCATGCGAATGTCGCTGCCGGGTGCAGTGCGGCGCACTCCCGCCCCTCACGCAACATTTGCATGTGCACGGGCCAGCCGAACGGCCTCCGACAGCACCGAGACGACGTACGCCGGGTCGAAGATCACCTGCGTCCAGCTGAACCGGATGACCGTCCAGCCCAGGAGCGCGAAGCTGTTGTACCGCGCGCAGTCGCGGGTCAGCGCCGCCTTGTCCCCGTGCCAGGCGAAGCTCTCGGCCTCGATCACGATCATGAGCGCCGGGTCGGCCAGGTCCGGGTGCAGGTCGCGACCGCCGACCCGGATCGGGTGCTGCGCGACCACCGCGAGCCCCGGCACCGTGGAGGCGATCGCCCGGAGCACCGACTCGTACGGGTTCGCAGCGCGCGTCCCCGCCATGGCCGCCACCCCCATGGCGCGCGCCCGACCGCGGCCCCGCATCGAATGCGCGATGGCGCGGAGTCCCGTCAGCGAGACGTCCCCGCACCGGACCGCGCTCTCCACGATGGGCAACGACTCCTCGAGCGGCAGCATCCGCATGCAGTCCACGAGAGTGCGGCGCTTGGTGGTCACGCCGTCGCTCACGTCCTCCGCCGGCAGGTCCGACCAGTGCGGTACGAGGAACCGCCGGGCCGCCCTCTCCACCCTGCGGGTGCGCGGGAAGGTCACGTCCGGCCTGTCGGGGACCAGCCTTTGGCCCCAGCCGTGGGCCTGAGCGGCGCTCCGCATCGAGAGGACACCGTGGTGGCCGACCGCGACCTTCCGCGCTGCGGACAACGAAGGAAGCGTGAACCTGCCGCGCCCGACCCGTTCGATCGTCCCGCTCGCCACCGCGCGCTCCACCGTCGACCGGGAGAACCGCTGCGCCAGATCACGACGTCCGGACGCGCCACCACAGCCGGCGAGGAAGGCGGCGACGTCCATCCGGCGAGGGTGCCCGAGCCGCGGCCGTCGGCGTCGGGGCTTTCCACAGGCCGGTTCGCCGGCCGCCCGGCATGCGAATGTCGCGGGAGGGACGGATGGTCAGCGCATACGACGCAGCAGCGACATTCGCATGCGCGGATGCGCACCAGCCGGACTCACCGACAAGAGAGCCGCCCAAAGCCGCCCAGCCCGACTAAGGCAGGCGGAACACCCACCGGAGGACGACGTACACCAGGGCGGCTGCGGTTCCGGCCGCCGGGAAGGTGAGGACCCAGGCGGTGACGATGGAGCGGGCGACGCCCCACCGGACCGCGGAGAACCTCTTGGTGGCGCCGGCACCCATGATCGCCGAGGTGATCGTGTGGGTGGTCGAGATCGGCGCGTGGTAGACGAAGGCCGTGGTGTAGAGGACGGCCGCACCCACGGACTCGGCGGCGAAGCCGCGGGCCGGGTCCAGGGCGATGATCTTGCGTCCCAAGGTGCGCATGATCCGCCAGCCACCGGCATAGGTGCCCAGGGAGATCGCGGTGGCCGCGGAGACGATCACCCAGAGCGGGAGGTCGTCGTTGGCCGATGCATAGCCTCCGGCCACCAGGGCGAGGAAGATGACGCCCATCGTCTTCTGGGCGTCCTGCAGGCCGTGGCCCAGGGCGAGGGCGGCGGCGGAGACGGTCTGGGAGAGGCGGAAGCCGCGCTGCACCTTGTGCGGGTTCCGGCGCCGGAAGATCCACATGATCGAGAGCATCACGGCGAAGGCGGCGCCGAAGCCGAAGATCGGCGACAGCACCATCGGGATCAGCACCTTGTCGATGATGGTCTGCCAGTGCACCACGGCACCGGCGGCCAGCGCCGCACCGACCAGGCCGCCGATCAGTGCGTGCGAGGACGAGGACGGCAGGCCGAAGTACCAGGTGACCAGGTTCCAGGCGATCGCGCCGAGCAGGCCGGCGAGCACGATGATCAGGCCGTGGTTGCCGTCGGGCACCGAGATGGTGTCGCTCACCGTGTGCGCGACTTCCTGGCCGAGCAGGGCACCGACGAAGTTCATGATCGCGGCGAGGATGAGCGCCAGCCGCGGGGTGAGTGCCCGGGTGGACACCGACGTGGCGATCGCGTTGGCAGCGTCGTGGAACCCGTTCGTGTAGTCGAACGCGAGGGCAACGACGACCACCGCAATCACGATGGCAAGGTCCACCGGTCAGGACTCCTTGACGTGGATCTGCTCCACGATGTTGGCGACCCGCTCGAAGGCGTCGATCGCGTGCTCCAGGGAGTCCACGATGTCCTTCAGCTTCATCACCTCGAGCGCCTCGTACTGGCCGCTGAACAGCTTGGCCAGGATGCGCCGGTAGCTCTTGTCGCCGGTGTTCTCCAGGCGGTTGATCTCGATCCAGTACTCCTCGAGGTCCTTCATGCTCTGCAGGCCCGGCATCGAGGCCGCGGTGAGCTCGGCGCAGCGCTGGATGACCTCGATCTGCTCGGCGACGCCGGCAGGCAGGTGCTCCACCTCGTAGAGGAGGACCAGGTCGACGGCCTCCTCCATGTAGTCCATGACGTCGTCCAGCCCCGAGGTGAGCGCGTAGATGTCCTCGCGGTCGAACGGCGTGACGAAGGTGCTGTTCACCCGCCGGACGATCTCGTGGGTGGTCTCGTCGGCCTCGTGCTCCGCCTCGCGCATCCGATGCGAGAGGGAGGCGCGGTCGGAGCCCTCGGAGAGGAGCTCGGACACCAGCGCGGCACCGGCGACGAGGTGCTCGGCCTGCCGGGTGAACAGGGTGTAGAAGGCAGTGTCGACGGGCTTGAACTTCAACGCCACGGTGAACTCCAGGGGAGCAGGATCAGAACGGGTCACATGCTAGGTGCTGAACACCGCGAACACGCAAGCCGCGCCTCCGCCCGTTATCCGAATCACAGCAGCGGGCACGCCGCCCCCTCGCCGGGGTCACGGCGGCCGGAGTCAGCGCAGGCCGAGCAGCTTGTCGATCTCCTCTGCCGGGAGCGGCCCCTCGGACAGGTTGGCAGCAGCCATCAACGAGGTGGTGAGCTCCACCTCGTCGAACAGTTCGGTGTCCTCGAGCTCGACGTCGAACGGGTCGCCGGACACGACGCCCTCCTCCCCGGGCACCCGCCGGACGCGGAAACCCCCTCAGTAAGGGTTTACACCCAATTGCCAAGGGGCTCCGACCGAATGGTCGAAGCCCCTTGGTGAATTCTGCTGTCAGACCGGGCGGACGTTCTCCGCCTGCGGGCCCTTCGGGCCCTGGGTGACGTCGAACTCGACCTTCTGGTTCTCGTCGAGGGACTTGTAACCCTGCGACTGGATGGCCGAGTAGTGAACGAAGACGTCGTCGCCGCCGTTCTCCTGCGCGATGAAGCCGAAGCCCTTCTCGGCGTTGAACCACTTAACGGTGCCCTGAGCCATGCTCGTATTTCTCCTTGTTCGGGGCGAGAGACGACCACCTCGGTTGCCTCTTGCAGATGCGGTGATACGTCGTCCCGCCTCGCATGGAGAAGAAACGCCGTTGGATCACGAACTCCAACTGCGTTGGTTACCGCTGGAACTCGCACCTGCAGGCAAGACACTACCAACTGACGGCCGGTTGTCACGCTCCCGGAGCCGCGATCTGGGGAGAGTTGGCAGACGGTTCGTCGCGCGTTCGCGCGGGGTTCCTCCGGGCGCGTGCCCAATCCCGGGGTGGATCGTTGGGCTAGGAGGAGCCCGGGAGTGCGACAATTCGTTCCGAAGTGCGGCATTCGGTCCGCACGCGTGAGAGGGTTCTGACTGCAGGGCTCGCACCGCCCGTGGGTTCATGGGCGGCGGACAGGGAAGGGGTGTGTCGTGGCACGGAACCGCCGCGCCGACTCTGCTGACCCTGCACACGAGTCGGACCAGCGTCCGGGCACCGAGGACGACGCCCGGATCGACCCCCTGCGCGTCGCGTCCGCCGGCCTCGAGGACGTCGAGGAGGAGGCCAACGCCACCCGCTCGCCGTCGGCTTTCCAGGACACCGGCGCCGGGATCGACCCGCTGGCCCTGCTGAGCTCCGCCCTCGACGAGAGCGCCGAGGACGTCCGGCCGGAGCCGGCGAAGCCTCGCGCGCGCGGGCGCCGTACGCCGGACAAGGCGGACGCACCCGAGCCCCTGACCACCGCACCCCAGGCCGAGCCGGTCGCCGACGACCCCGTCGCCGAGGACGCCGGCCCGCGCGTGACCACCTGGGCCGCTGACCTGGCCGACGACGCCGGGCCGCTCGGGCCGTGGGTGACCGGGGAGATCCCGGTGATCCGTGCCGAGCTGGCCGCCGCCGTACCGGAGGACACCGCGGTCTCCGCGGAGCCGGACGACGAGGCGACCTCCCGCCGCGGCTCGCGCCGCACCGGCCGCCGCCGTCCGCGCCGCGAGGCGGCCGCCGGAGCCGCCGAGGTCGAGTCCCCGGTCGTGGCGCCGACTCCCTCCTCCCCCGAGCTGGTCGACCCGCTCGCCCTGGCGCGGGCCGCGGTCGACGACTCCGGCGAGAACGCCACCGGCGTGCCGCCGGTCCCCGCCTTCCTCGCGAACTACCTGGACGTGCCGGAGGAGCAGCCTGCCGCGGGACGGGACGACAGCCTCGTCCCCGAGAGCGTCGCGGACGAGCCGTGGAACGTCGACGTCGACGGCGGGTCGTCGCCCGCCTCGATCCTCGGTTCCTACCTGGACCCCGAGGGCGAATCCAGCGCCGAGGACCGCCGGCTGGCCGCGGAGCGCGACGAGCAGCACCGGCTGCACGTGGAGCGCGAGGCCGCCGAGGAGGCCGAGGCCGCCCGGCTCGCAGCCGAGCGAAAGGCAGCCGAGCAGGCCGAGGCCGAGCGGGAGGCGGCCCAGGAAGCGGCCCAGGAAGCGGCCCAGGAAGCGGCCCAGCAGGCGGAGTCCGCCCGGATCGCCGCCCTCGCGGCCGCGGCCGAGGAGGACGAGCGTCAGCGGCTTGCCGCCGAGCAGGCCGAGGCGGAGCGCCTCGCCGCCGAGCGGAAGGCCGCCGAGGAGGCGGAGTCCGCCCGGATCGCGGCGGAGATCGCCGCCATCGAGGAGGCCGAGCGCAGACGCGCCGCCGAGGAGCAGGCCGCCGCCGACGAGGCCGAGCGCCAGCGCCTCGCCGCCGAGCAGGCCGAGGCCGACCGGATCGCCGCCGAGCGGAAGGCCGCCGAGGAGGCGGAGTCCGCCCGGATCGCCGCCGAGATCGCCGCCATCGAGGAGGCCGAACGCCAGCGCGTGGCCGCCGAGGAGGCCGAGGCGGYACGCATCGAGGCCGAGCGCCTCGCCGCCGCGGAGGCCGAGCGCGCGGCCGCCGAGGAGGCCGTCCGCGTGGAGGCCGAGCGGGTCGCCGCCGAGGAGGCCGAGCGCCAGCGCCTCGTCGACGAGGCCACCGCCCAGGAGCGTCGCGAGGTCGAGGCTGCCGAGGCCGCCCGTCTCGCCGCGGAGGCCGCCGAGGCCCGCCGGATCGAGGCCATCCGTGAAGCGGCCCAGCGGCGTGAGACCGCACGTCTCGCCGCACTGCAGGCCGAGGAGCAGCGGCGCGAGGCCGAGGAGGCCGAGCGCCAGCGGCTCGAGCGCGAACGGTTGGAGCGTGCCCGCCAGGAGGCGATCGAGCGCGAGAAGGCGCGTCGCGCCGCAGTGGTCGCCGAGCAGGAGCGCCTCGCCGCCGAGAAGGCCGAGGCCGAGCGCATCGAGCGCGAACGACGTGAGCACGAGCTGGCCGAGCTCCGCGAGCAGGACCGCCAGCGCCGGCTTGCCGAGAAGGCCGAGGCCGTCCGGCTCGAGGCCGAGGCGCACGAGGCCGGCCGGATCGAGTCCGAGCGCGCTGCCGCCCAGCTGGCCGAGGACGAGCGCCTGGAGGCGCTGCGGGTCGCCGAGGTGGAGGCCTACGAGGCGTTCCTCGCCGCGGAGGCCGACGAGGCCCACCGGATCGAGGCCGACCGACTGGCCGCCCAGGAGGCCGAGGCGGGCAGGCTCGAGGGCATCGCCCTCGCGCTGGTCCGGGCCGAGGAGGCTCGGCTCGCCGCAGAGGCCGAGGAGGCCCGCCGGATCGAGTCCGACCGGATCGAGGCGCAGCGCGCCGAGGCCGACCGGCTGGAGGCCGAGCGTCTGGCCGCCATCGAGGCCGAGAAGCAGCGCCTCGCCGCCGAGAAGGCCGAGGCCGAGCGGATCGAGACCGAGCGCGCCGCCGCGCAGCAGGCCGAGGCCGACCGGCTGGAGGCACTGCGGCTGGCCGCCATCGCGGCCGAGAAGCAGCGCCTGGCCGAGGAGAGGGCCGAGGCCGAGCGGATCGAGACCGAGCGCGCCGCGGCCCAGCTGGCGGAGGAGGAGCGGCTCGCCGCGATCAAGGCCGAGGAGGAGCGCCTCGCCGCCGAGCTCGCCGAGGCCGAGCGCCTGGAGTCCGAGCGCGCCGCCGCCCAGCAGGCCGAGACCGACCGCCTCGAGGCCGTGCGCCTGGAGGCGGAGCGCCTCGCCGCGATCAAGGCGGAGGAGGAACGCCTCGCCGCCGAGCAGGCCGAGGCCGAGCGGCTCGCTGCCGAGCGCGCCGCCGCCGAGCTGGCGGAGGCCGAGCGCCTGGAGGCCCTGCGGCTGGCTGCGATCGAGGCCGAGAAGCAGCGCCTCGCCGCCGAGCTCGCCGAGGCCGAGCGGATCGAGACCGACCGGGCAGCCGCCCAGCAGGCCGAGGCCGACCGCCTCGAGGCGCTGCGCCTGGCCGCCGAGGAGGCCGAGCGTCAGCGGATCGCGGCGGAGAAGGCCGAGCGTCGCCGCCTCGCCGCCGAGAAGGCCGAGGCGATCCGCCTGGAGAACGACCGCGTCGAGGCCCAGCGCGCCGAGGAGGAGCGCTTGGAGCGCGTCCGGGTCGAGGCGGAGCGTCTGGCGGCCGAGCAGGCCGAGGCCGAGCGCCTCGCCGCCGAGGCCGCGGAGGCTGCGCGGGTCGAGGCGGAGCGTGCTGCGGCCCAGCGTGCCGAGGACGAGCGCCTCGCCGCGATCAAGGCCGAGGAGGAGCGCCTCGCCGCCGAGCAGGCCGAGGCGGAGCGTCTCGCCGCCGAGCGCGCCGAGGCCGACCGCGCCGAGGCCGAGCGGATCGCCGCCGCGGAGGCCGAGGCAGCACGTATCGCCGCGATCACCGCGCGCCGGGAGGCCGCTCTCGCCGAGCAGCGCCGGATCGCCGAGGAGAAGGCCGAGGCCGAGCGCATCGCCGCCGAGGAGCGCGCCCGCCGTCGTGCCGAGGCGCTGCGCGCCCAGCAGGAGCTGATCGCCGCCCAGCGTGTCGAGAAGGAGCGGATCGCCGCCGAGCGTGCCGCCTGGGAGCGTCAGGCCGCCGAGCGTGCCGCCCGGGCTGCCGCGCCCCGGGCACCGGGCCGCGCCACCGGCGCACCCGCCGAGGACATCGAGGTCGCCCCGACGACCGCTGCCGCGCCACCGGCTCCGGCCGCGCACGCCGCGACGGCCGCCCTGGCCGGCGGTCTGCCGCACGCCGTCACCGCACCGCTCACCGAGGGCGCCGACGCGGACCACCTGCCGGAGGAGCCGGTCGTCGAGCAGTGGACCGAGGCGCCCGCCGAGCCGGTCGGGGACGAGCCGGTGGTCATCGACGCCCGCGCCGCCCGCAAGGCCGCCAAGGCGGAGCGCAAGGCCGCGGAGAAGGCCGCCAAGGAGCAGGCCGCACGCGAGGCGGCCGAGCGGAAGGCCGCCGAGGAGGCTGCCCGGAAGGCCGCCCAGCGCGCGTCCGCCCCGGCGGCGCCGGTCAGGGAGGCCCGGCTGCCGTCCACCGGCGATCCGGTCCCGCGCTTCATCGAGTTCCGTCCCGGCAACGGGCTGCGCTACGTCTTCGGCACCCTGTTCACGATCTTCTCCGTCGGCGCCGTGCTCGCGATCCTCTGGGCGGTTTCGTCCGGCGGTTCCAACGCCGTGATCGGCGCCGTCGGGATGACCGCGCTCGCGATGGCGTCGTGGTGGGCGCTGCTCAACTGGACGCCCGCGATCGTCTCGATCAGCGACGGGACGCTGGAGATCTCGCGCGGTTCGGGCTCGGACAGCTGGGACCTGCGCGACTCCGAGACCGAGATCAGCTTCACGGGCTCGCCGACGGCACGGAACTGGAAGGCCACCATCCGCGGCAACGACGGCAAGCGTCACGTGCTCAGCTCGAACGCGGTCGACCCGGTGCAGTTCGTCGACATCGTCGAGGCCTACCGCGTCTCCTGAATTTCAATCAACTGATTCAATCAGTTGATACAGTCCTGCCATGGCGACCGCGACCCGGCACGACGCGAGCGCCGCGGACACCGAGACGCGGCTGCTCGACGCTGCCGAGCGCCTGTTCGCCGAGCGCGGCGTGGGGGCGGTGTCGCTGCGCGCCGTGATGCAGGAGGCGGGCACCAACGTGGCGGCGATCCACTACCACTTCGGGTCCAAGGAAGCGCTGCTCGAAGCCGTCGTACGCCGCCGTACCGCTGACGTGTCGACCAGCCGCGACCTGCTCCTCGAGGGGCCGGGCGAGGACACCGCGCGGTCCCTGGCCGCGGCCTTCATCCACCCGCTGCTGACCCTGGTCGAGAGCGGCGGCCGGGACTGGGTCCGGATGGTCGCCCACCTGCTCTCCGCCAACGACCCGGCGCTCGGCCCGATCTCGACCACCTTCTTCGACCGCAACGCCGCGTTCGTCGCCCGGGTCGCCCGGCTCGACCCGACGGCCGGCCCACGCACGGTCGCCTTCCGGCTCGCCCAGGCGATGAGCCTGACGCTGCGCGTCCTCGGCGACCTCGAACGCACCCAGGTCCTGATGGCCGGCGACGGCGAACCGTGGACGCCGCAGGAGGTCACCGAGCAGCTGCTCGACCTCGTCGCCTCGGTCCTGGCCGGACCACCCGCCTGACCTGACCGGCACCACCTGATCAGTCCCCCACCGAGCAGAAGGACACCATGGGCACCAACCAGCGCTCCCAGGTCGAGATGACGACCGACGAGATCACCGCGTTCCTCGCCAGCCAGCGCACCGCGACGCTCGTCACCCTCGGCGCCACCGGCCACCCGCACGCGGTCGCGATGTGGTTCGCGCTGATCGACGGCACGATCTGGTTCGAGACCAAGGCCAAGGCGCAGAAGGCCCTGAACCTGAGCCGCGACCCGCGCGTCACCGTGCTCGTCGAGGACGGTCTCACCTACGACACGCTGCGCGGCGTCTCGATGGAGGGGCGCGCCGAGATCGTCGACGACCCGGACGCGCTCTGGGCGGTCGGCGTGAGCGTCTGGGAGCGCTACAACAGCGAGTACACCGAGGAGCTGCGTCCCTTCGTCGAGCTCATGCTGCACAAGCGGGTGGCCGTCCGTTTCGACGTCGACCGGATCCGCTCCTGGGACCACCGCAAGCTCGGCCTCGACCCGATCCCGCTCGGTGGCAGCACCGCGCCGACCACCGAAGGAGCCTGACCGTGGGCCGTTTCTCCCTGCCCGAGGAGGCACCGGCCGGGCTCGACTCACCGGTGACCGCGAAGGCCATCAAGTACATGGCGAAGATCCAGGTCTGGCTCTTCCGTCGTACGAACGGCCGGATCGGCAACAAGTGGCGGATCGGCGCCGGCTTCCGCAAGCCCGTGCCGACGCTGCTCCTGGAGCACGTGGGCCGCAAGTCCGGCACCACCTTCACCACCCCGCTGCTCTACCTGGTCGACGGACCGCGCCTCGTCGTGGTCGCCTCGCAGGGTGGCCTGCCGAAGAACCCGCAGTGGTACCCGAACCTGGTCGCCCAGCCGGACACCGTGGTGCACCTGCGCGGGCAGCGCGGCGTACCGGTGCGGGCGCGGACCGCGGTCGGCGAGGAGCGGGAGGCCCTGTGGCCGCGGCTCGTGGACCTGTACGCCGACTTCGCGAAGTACGCCGCCTGGACCGACCGCGAGATCCCCGTGGTGGTGCTCGAGCCGCGTTGATCGGCAGGAACGGCGCGGACCTGAGCGGCCGACAGGCCTGAATTCCGGGGTCCATGTCCCCTGGGACGGATCCTTGCGCACCGGGATCGTGGTGCTCACGACCACGACCCGGAGAGAACCCATGCGCACTGCCCCCGTGACGCCGAACGGCGTCGAGCGGACCTTCCGTCCCGACCAGATCATCGTCTCCAAGACCGACCTGCAGGGCCGGCTGACCTACGTGAACCAGCTGTTCGTCGACATCAGCGGGTACCCCGAGGACGAGCTGATCGGCCAACCCCACAACGTGATCCGGCACCCGAGGATGCCGCGGTGCGTCTTCGGCCTGCTCTGGGAGCGAATCCAGGCAGGCGAGGAGATCTTCGCCTACGTGGTGAACCTGAGCGCCGACGGCGGTCACTACTGGGTGCTGGCGCACGTCACCCCGACCCTGGACGTGCGCGGCGGGATCACCGGCTACCACTCCAACCGGCGCACCGCCTCGGCCACCGCCCTCGCCGAGATCCAGGGGCTCTACGGCCGCCTGGTCGCCGAGGAGTCCCGGCACCCGCGTACGCCGGACGCGCTCGCCGCCGGCCGCGCCCTCCTGGACGCGATCCTGGCCGAGGCCGGCTGCAGCTACGACGAGTACGTGTGGGGCCTGTCCGCCGAGGAGGACGCGGCATGAGCACCCTGACCGTGGTCGAGCCCGACGCGACCGCCGACGCCGAGCTGGCGCGCTACCGGAACGCACTCACCGCCCTCACCGCGGTGTGCCGCGCCGCCGCCTCCGGCGACCTCGAGCCGCGGGTACCGGTGCTCGGCGACGAGCCCGAGCTGCTGGAGGCACGCCGGGCGATCAACGACCTCCTCGACGTCACCGACGCCTACGTCCGGGAGTCCTCCGCGTCGCTGGAGTACGCCAGCAGCGCCCGGTTCTACCGCCGGTTCCTGGTCCGCGGGCTCGGCGGCTCGTTCCAGGGCGGTGCCCGCACCATCAACGCCGCGATCGAGGCGATGGCCGCCACGCACGCGTCCCTCGCCGAGGAGGAAGCGCGGAAGGCCACGCTCGCCGAGGCCTTCGAGCAGGCGGTCCTCGGCCTCTCCGACCAGGTGGCCGCCGCCGCCGCCGAGATGGAGTCGACCTCGCGCAGCCTGGGCGCGACCGCGGACCGGACCGCCCGTCGCGCCGTCCAGGTCGGGGAGAGCTCGCAGTCCGCGTCCGAGGCGGTCACGGTCGCGGCGGCCGCCGTCGAGGAGCTCGCCAGCACGGTGCGGTCGATCGAGGAGCAGACCAACGCCTCCAACACCGCCGGCGTCCAGGCGGTCCGCGAGTCCGAGGGCACCCACGACACCGTCGCCGGGCTGGCGACCGCGTCCGAGGAGATCGGCGCGGTCGTGAACATCATCAACCAGGTCGCCAGCCAGACCCGGTTGCTGGCCCTGAACGCGACCATCGAGGCCGCTCGCGCCGGCGAGCTCGGCAAGGGCTTCGCCGTGGTGGCCTCGGAGGTGAAGAACCTCGCCGCGCAGACCTCGGAGGCGACCGACCGGATCGCCGGCCAGGTCTCCGGGATGCAGTCGGCGACCGCGGCGGTGGTGCACGCCATCGAGACCATCACCGGCTCGGTGCGCGGCATGGGCGACAGCATCGGCACGATCGCCCACGCCGTCGGCGAGCAGCGTCAGACCACCGGCGAGCTCAGCGCCACCACCACCCGGGCGGCCACCGCGGTGACCACGGTGACCGAGGAGATCGCGGCGATCGGCGCCGAGACCGAGGCGACCAGTGCGGGGGTGGCGCAGATGACGTCGGCCTCGCTGGAGCTCAGCCAGCTCGCGGCGTCGCTGCGGACGCACGTCGCGGACTTCCTGCGCCAGATCACGCCCGGCGGCGTACCGGAGTAGCCGCCGGGATCACGGACCCGGCTTCGTGAACGCCTCCGGGTAGGGGAAGTCGTGCCCGTTGCAGAGCATCCCCGGGTAGTCACCGGTCGCCCTCCACCGGGTCGAGCTGGGTGTCGACGGGGCCTTGCCCGGCTTCGCGATGGTTTGTCACCGAGGACCGGGTGTTACTGACACACTCCTCCGGTGAATTCGTACGCGCGCGCCTCGCTCTGGCTCGTCGGCCTGTCCCCGCTGGTCTGGATGCCCGGCGCGTTCAACCGCTTCGTGTTCGCCAAGCTCCTGGTCGTCGCGCTCGCGATCGCGTTCGGCGCGCTCGCCGAGCGGAGCGGGAAGCTTCCGCAGGTCGTGCAGTACCTCGCCCTGGGCGGGCTCGCCTGGTTCGCGGTCGCCGGAGTCCTCTCGCCGACGCCGCTGGCGTCGCTGGTCGGCCGCTGGCCGCGGTACGAGGGGCTGCCCGTCCTCGCGCTGTACGTCGGCGCCGCCTGGCTCGGCGCGCGCCTGCTCGGGTCGAGGTCGCGCCAGAGCGTGAACGAGCTGTTCCACGTCCTCAGCGTGTCCTCGCTCCTGCTCGCCTTCTTCTCGGTCACCTCGAGCCTGGGCTGGAGCATCGAGGGCGCCAGCCTCGAGCACCGGACCGGGTCGGTCCTGGGCAACGCCACCGACCAGGGGATGGTCGGGATGATGCTCTGCGCCGTCCTGGTCGGAGCTGCGCTCGACCGTCGCGCATGGCTGCTCGGGGCGGGGGCCGCCGCGGGCGCTCTCACCGTGCTCCTCTCCGGTTCCCGGGCCTCGTTGCTCGCGCTCGTCGTGGCCCTGCTGCTGCACGTCGTGCTGCGCCGTCGTGGTGCGGTCCGCTCCTACGTCGCCGCCGGCGTGGGCCTGGCGCTGCTCGCCCTGGCCCTCCCCCAGATCAGGGACCGCATCGGCGACGTCCGCACCATCACCGGCCGGAGGCTCCTGTGGCAGGAAGCGTTGCAGGTCGGCGGCGACCGGTGGTGGTCGGGCGGACCGTCGACCTTCGTCGACGCGGTCGGCCGCTACCGCGACCAGGACTGGGTCCGCGAGGTCGGCACCCGGAACCCGCCGGACTCGCCCCACTCCTGGCCGCTCCAGGCCCTCGTCTCCGGCGGCGTCCCGATGCTGCTGATCGCGATCGCTCTCGCGGTGGCCGTGCTCGTCCTCGGGTGGAAGGTCGTCGTCGCGCACCGCGACCCGCTGGACATCGGGCTGTTCGCCGCGACGGTCGGCTACGGCGTCGCGCTGCTCGCCAACTTCACGATCGCCGGCTCGACCTGTCTGGCGGCGTTCCTCGCCGGGTGCCTGGTCGCCGAGAAGGCCACGAAGCGCGACGAACCGCGCTGGGTGCCGCGCACGGTCGCCGTGCTCGCCGCTGCCGGTGTCCTGGCCCTGGCCGCAGCCACGTTGAGCGAGAGGTACGTCCTCACCGGGATCAGGGAGGCACGGCAGGGTGACGTCGCCGCCGCCGACGCGGCGTTCTCCACGGCCCAGCACCTGCGACCGTACGACTCCGACGTGGCCATGCTGGCCGCGCAGTCGCTCGCCGCGCCGGCGAGCGAGGGCGACGACCGCGCCGCCGCCCTGACGCAGAGCTGGGCGCGCAAGAGCCTGGGCCACACTCCGGAGACGTACGCCGCCAACCTTGCCCTCGCGGTCGCGCAGACCCACGACCACGACCTCGACGCGGCCCAAAGGACGCTGGACGACCTGGTGCGCTGGTTCCCGACCGAACCGGGAGCCCGCGTCCAGCGCGGGATCGTCCGCTTCGGTCTCGAGGACGTCGACGGCTCGCTCGCCGACCTGCGCCAGGCCCGGCGCCTGGCGCCGCACGACCCGGTCCCGCGCCGGATCCTGCGCAAGATCCAGGAACAGCTCGACGCCACGCGCACCGGGGAAATCCCGCCGAGCTGATCAGAAGATCAGACTGTGGTCCATCCGAGCCGTCGCGACAGGTTGGGGAGCGAGCTCGGGATCGATGGTGCAGTCTTTGTCTCGTGACCGACGAGCACCTGGTGAAGCAGACGCGTCGCCGAGGGGCCGTGCTCGAGCAGGCGATCCTGGATGCGGCGTGGGCAGAGGTTGCCGAGCACGGCTGGGCGGGCTTCTCCATCGACGCCGTTGCCACGCGCACCGGGACGGCGAAAGCCGTGATCTACCGACGATGGCGCAACCGTGTCGACCTGGCCCAGGAGGTCCTGCGCCGTGCGAGCACCGGGGCGACCTTCTCGCCGACCGATGACCTGCGCGCCGACCTGGTCGCGTTCCTGCAAGCGATGTCGGCTTTCCTGCGGAGCCCCTTCGGGGGCGTTGTCCGCGGGGTCATGTCGGAGCTCGACAACCCGGTCCGGACGAGCATCTTCGCCGGCGTCGCTGTAGTTGCCGACGTCGAGTCGATCGTGGACTCCGCCATCGCACGGGGCGAGCTGTCGCAGCGTCCGTCGAGCCTGGCCGTGAACCTGGGCCACTCCGTGGTCATGTCGGAGTTCCTGCACACCGGCGAACCGCCCAGCGACGAAGGCCTCGTCGAGTTCGTCGACACCATCTGGCTCCCTGCGATCGACCCCGCCCGCGCACCAGCGCCGCGACCGAGCAAGGGGTAGCGAGAGGGCGCCGAGTCCCCGTGACCTCGGCGCCCTCTCATTCCTCAGCGTCGCTAGCGTCTCTCACCTCGCCGGTGAACGACCTTGACGATCACCACCCTCGACGTCGAAGCCTTCACGAGCGCTGAGCCTGTGAAGATCGCGCGCACCCGGTGGTTCCCGACCATCAGCGCCGGCATCCTGGTCGTCAGCCGGCCGTTGGCCACGGTGAAGGTCTTCCACACCTTCCCGTCGATCAGGATCTGGACCTTCCCGGTCACCGGCTTGGACGCGGACACCGCCACGACAGCTTTGGCGCGCTTGCCGACCTGGAGCTTGAGCGGCGACACCTTCAGGCTCGTCGAGCTCGACACCTTGACCGGAGCCGGCGGGATGTCCGGGCTGGTCTTGAGGACCGTGTCGCGGTACGGCGCGAGGGACACCGGTCCCATGAGTCCGGTGCTCTGCCAGGCTCCGGACTGGTAGTTGCTGTCGCCGGTCTTGCGGACCGCGTTGAACATCGTGGTCGCGACTCGTACGACGACGGTGTTCGCGCCGGCCCGGAGCGTCTTGCCCAGGTCGATGCGGCCGCGGTCGGACTGGTTCACCGTGACGTCGGTTCCGTTGACCGTGACCGTGACCGAGTCGAGGACCGCACCGAGGTTCAGGTACGCACCGTCGGTGGAGTTCCACGTGTCCGGCAGCGTCACCGTGGCCGCGTAGGTGCCGATGCCCGAGGACTGGCTGAGGTCGACCGGGGTGGAGATGTCCTTCCAGGAAGGCAGCCTTCCGTCCTGGTCGGCGGTGACGGTGAATTCGGGCTGGTCGGTCTTCGCGGTGGTGTACTCGTTCGCACCCGGGGTCCACGTCTGCGCGCCCAGCGTCCACGTGCCCAGGATCTGGCTGGGGGCCAGGCCGGAGACGTCGGTGCGGCGCTTGACGCCGTTGCTGAACGTCGTGAAGTAGGTGCCCTCGGCCTCGGCACGCAATGCCACACCCTGACCGCCGGTGGCGACGACCTCGCCGGTGGAGTCGACCGCGTGCACGCCCAACGATGCGACGGGGGCCTCGGAGCTCCCCGCCAGGGCGATGATCACGGCGTCGTACGGCGCGACCCGGACGTGCACACGCACTCCCGCATCGCTGGTCCCGTATTCGGCGATCGGGGTGATCGTCCCGGTCTGAGTGTTCAGCCGGTACGGCTTGCCCGCCCCCGAGAGGGTCAGGTCCTGCTCGACGACGGTCGCGGACCTGTTGTAGACGAAGTCGTAGCTGACGTCGCCCGCCTGACGCCGGACGAGGCCCAGGGCCGAGGTCGGCTCGGCCAGGGTGACGTTCGCGACGATGTCGCCCGCCGCGAGCGCGGCCGGCAGCAGGTCCTCCGACGCGACCCGGGTGACGCTCGGTTGCGCGAGCAGCTCGGTCACGATCCCCGCGAGCCGGGCTCCGTCCGGCTGTGCCCCGGTGGTCGCGGTCGGGGCGTCCCCGACCACAAAGATCCGCAGACCTTCCTGGGCCAGGTCGAGCAGCCGCTGGGCGTTCTCCACCGACATCGTCGTCTGGTTGTTCAGCACCAGCGCCTTCTCGTCGGACTTGTCACCGAACAAGCCGCCGTCGGCCTCGACCTCCAGGTCCGGGTCGGCCAGGAAGCTCGGCGCCACGTACTCGTAGGTGTAGCCGGCCTTCGACGTGGCCGAGTCGGTGCCGAGCATGTGCTGCGGCGTCTGCTGGCCGCTCACGCTCGAGCCGATGAGGCCCAGGTCCTCGTAGTAGACCCCGAGGTCGACCTGGGCGCGCCCCTGCCGCAGGACGAACTGGGTGCGGGCCAGGCTGTCGTTGACCTTCGCGTAGTCGGGCCAGCTCGCCTGCCGCGGCCCGAACTCGTCGTTGACGTTGAGCACTCCGAAGATGTCCCACGGGTGGTAGCCGGGCCAGGTGCCGCCATCGCGGCCGGCGCTCCCGACGCCCTTGGGCGCGTCCCGGTACGCGTAGCCGTGCCACACCAGCTGGTTCACGCCGCCGGCGTAGGCCTTGTAGATCGAGTCGAGCAGGCCCTGGGAGTACTTCCCGCCCGTCTGGGTCCCGTCCCCGCCCTGGCCGTACTGACCACCGACGTTGGGGCCGGCCAGGCTGGAGCGGAAGTTGCCCAGGAAAGCGGCGCAGCACTCGGTGGAGACGATGTTCTTCCCGCTCAGGTGCGCACCACCGGACAGGACGCGGTAGTCCTGCTCCGCGCCCAGTGCGTTCGGCGATCCGAAGTTGAGCGACTCACCCTCCGGGATGCCCAGCTGCGCCGAGGCCGCACCCGCAGCGATCGGCGTGCCGTACGGCTGCGCCCGGAAGTCCAACCCGTGGCTGCGCGCCCACCGCTGCATGGTGGCGACGTACCGCGTCGAGTAGAGGTCACTCATCGTCTGCCGGTAGTCCTCGCGGAACTGCTTGCCGACGCCGCCCGCGAAGTCGAACGCCGGCGTGCCCGTGGCCTGGATGCCCGCACCCGCGAGCGCAGGCAGGAACAGGCTCGGGTCGTACCCGCGCAGGTTCGTGAACGTCGGCAGGAAGCTCCAGGTCCACTTCTGCGTCGAGCCGAGCTCGAGGGAGTCCTCGAACACCGCGCCACGCCCGATCTGGTCCAGGTTCTTCTGGACAGCCGGCGTCAGGATGTTCTCGTCCCAGAAGTTCCCCTGGATGCGGGCGCCGCCCCGGCTCCAGTGGTCGATCACGTAGTTCGGCTGCGTGGCGGTGTACCCGCCGCTCTGGGCGATCAGACCGGACGCGGTCTGCTGGAAGTCCAGCAGGACCCACGGGTTCCCGTTGCCGGCGGGGAAGGTGTAGTCGAGCTTGCCGCCACTCACCTGCCCGCTCACGTCGACCACCGAGGCGGGATCCAGCGACACGGTCCCGGCCTGACCCGACGCACAGGCCGCGACGCACTGCGCGACCACCGTCTTGATCCGGGTGGTTCTGGCGACGTTGACCAGCGACTCCCCCACGTCGTGCGCCTGCGTGAGCGCCGAGATCGTCAGGTCGCCGCAGGCGGCGGTCCGGTCGCCCAGGTCGGAGACCACGACCTTCTCGGCGGTGCCACCGGCGCCGACGGTGACCGTGTCACCGGCCGCCATGCCTCCGAGCTTCTCGACCTTCACGACCTCGTCGCCGACGGACGCCGGCGCGCACAGCTTCGTCGTCACCGACGGCGGCGCGGTCGTGGTCGCCGGCAGAGCACCGGTCCGGGAACTGCCCGCATCGTCGAACTCGCGGCCGTAGATCAGCTGCTGCTCGGCCTCAGGCTGGTTGAAGCTGTTCAGGTTCGGAACCGTCGCCGGGTACTGCGGGCCCAGGTTCTGGTCGACCTGCAGGCCGAGCTTTGCGGCTTCCGCGGTGATGACCTCCATCTTGTGCGCCCAGAGCGGAGTCCCCCACCCGTACTGGGCGAGGAAGGAGCTGCTCTGGTTGCCCGCGCCCGGGACGATGAACGGAGCGATCTCGACGCCGCCCGCACCGTTCGCGGCGATGTCACGAAGCTCCGAACGCAGCTCGTCGTCGTCGGTGTAGGCCAACGGCATCCACCACCGGTACATCGGGCGCACGCTCGCCGGCGGGTCGGCGAACGCCTCCGCGGTCAGCGCCTCGCCAGGGGCGCCCGCCGAAGCCGTCGCCGTCGCCAACGAGGGGGCCGCGGGCGCCGCACCGCTCGCACCGCCGTTCAGAACACTGGCAGCCGAGGCCACCAATGCAAGTGCCGCGCTCAGCGCGATCGCCCCACGCCTGGCGCGGTTCGGGTCTGCGTCTCGGGTCATCGTTACCTCAGTGGGTTGAATCGATTCAATCTTGTGACGGGCGTCACGCTATGTCAGCGCCCACGGCGCGTCAATAAGACCCTGCGAGTTTCTTATCTGCGCTGGCCGCCGCGTTTGCCCTGGCCCACGCCGGCATCGAAGCACGGACGGCGACCGAGCCCGCTGCAACAGTGCAGCGATCCGCTGCCCGGCCACCGCGATCTCCTCGGGTGTTGAGGGTCGATTGCGTGACACCGCCCCGGTCCGAACGTCTCCGGGAACGACTGCTCCAGGACGTGGTCACGGGCAAGGCCGTCCGCTTGGCTACTCTTCCCCAGTGCGGATCGTTCCCCGGGTTGCGCCCACATTGCTCCCAGGGCTCCTTCCACACGCCGGGCCTCTAGCTCAATTGGCAGAGCAGCGGACTTTTAATCCGCGGGTTGTGGGTTCGATCCCCACGGGGCCCACCGAACCCATGTATTACTCCGCCTGATTGGTGACGTTCGGGCTCCGGTTGATGGGTGTCACACCTTCGGGTGATGGGTTACACCTACTTCGGTTGATTGGTGACACTCCCGAGATGCGGGAGTTGAGTGTGGCTGAGCAGCGGTATCAGGCCGTGCTG